>DASUXH010000061.1:0-6384 GCA_036378015.1 Nitrospira sp.
TTCCAGCCAACGGCGGCGAGGTGACGTTCCCCCTGGATTTCTCACAAATTAAGTAGGCAAGTCTCCTCCTAAGGTGAAGGATGGTGAAAAAGGTCTCATTCTCACCCACCCACCCCCGACGCGCCGGGACGCGTCGTCTCCCGATTGCCGAAATCATTGCGGTCGGGTCTGAGCTTCTGCTGGGAGGCCGGACCGACAGCAATTCGCTGCTGATTACGGAAGGACTGGCCTCTCTAGGGATCGAGGTCCGCTTTAAATCTATCGTTGGCGACGATCGAGCCGACATTGTTCGTGCTCTGAAAGCCGCGGTGTCGCGGGCGAAGGTCATCGTGATGACCGGCGGTCTTGGGCCGACAGTGGACGATTGCACACGTGAGGCCATCGCTGCGGCGGCAGGGCGCAGGCTGGCGCGGCGAAAAGAGGCCTACGAGGCTATGAAAATGCGCTTAGCGCAATGGGGTCGCTCACCCAACAAAGGGCAACTCCGACAGGCCTTGATTCCGGCCGGTGCTACGGTCGTGTTCAATCCGATCGGTTCGGCGCCCGGATTCTGGCTTTCGTGGCGCGGAGTCATGGTGGTCTCGCTGCCAGGTGTGCCTGCAGAAATGGCGGCAATGATGCGCGAAAGCGTGGTCCCTCAGTTGGAGTCTCAGTTGATGGGACGAGATCATCGTCCACAGCCAATCGGGCGGCATGTGTTTCATACGTGGGGTCTTCCGGAGGCTGAAGTCGATGCGAAGCTGCAAGGACTCATCTCCAAATCGGCGCCGGTCGACCTTGGTTTGCTGGCGTCTCCATCGGGCGTCTTGGTCTCGCTCACGGCAAAGCCGCGGAGCCGCGCCGCCGCCGAAATATTAACTGCCCTATCCGAGTCGGTCCGTGCTCGTCTGCAGGAATGGATTTTCGCGGAGGGCTCCGAATCGATGGAAGAAGTGATTGGGAAACTCCTCCTGAAGGACAAGCGCACGCTCGCGCTCGCGGAATCCTGCACTGGGGGATTGGTTGGTCATCGGTTGACCCAAGTGCCGGGGTCGTCGGCGTACCTGGACCGCGGAATCATCTGTTACAGCAATAAGGCCAAAATCGAACTGCTCGGCGTGCCGGGGAATCTCCTTGAGCGGCATGGTGCAGTCAGTGCGGAAGTAGCGGCCGCAATGGCGAAGGGCGTGCGCGAACGCAGCGGCGTCTCGATCGGGTTGAGCGTCACCGGCATTGCAGGGCCAAGCGGAGCAACCGCCACGAAACCGGTGGGATTGGTGTACATCGGATTGAATGCAGACAACGGCGACACCGTCACCCGCGAGCATCGATTCCACGGCGATCGATCGGTGATCAAGCAACGGTCCTCGCAGGCGGCTCTCGATCTGCTCCGGCGCTGGCTGTTAAAACAGTCTGCGTCATGATTCGCGCGTTTCTTGCCGTACAGTTGTCGGAGCCGCTCCGAACGACTCTTGCGGCCGTGCAATCGGATGTGAAACGGCGCATCACCCATGATTTACCGAGGGACGTGAGCTTGTCCTGGGTTCGTCCCGCCTCAATGCATCTGACAGTCAAATTTCTGGGCGACATTCCTGAAGAGTTGGTCATCACTCTCCGTGAGGCGATGGCCGATGCGCTCAAAGACCATTATAGTTTCCAGATCCCGCTCGATCGGCTCGGCGTTTTTCCAAGGCTTCAACAACCTCGCATATTGTGGATCGGACCTGCGGAGCAATGGGAAGCAAGCGAGGAGGCTGCACGGTTGACCGCAGTGCATCATGCCGTTGAGGTCTCCTGTGTGACGTTGAATTTGGCGCCGGATACCAGACCTTTGAGCGCCCATCTCACGCTCGCGCGCATCAAGACAGGTCATCGTGCGGTTGGACAGGCGCTGGCGAGAAGCGGTGCCATGGATCGCCTGCCTTCGACGGCGGGTGCGTTGGCGGTTGACGCGATTGCGTTGGTGAGAAGCGAGTTAAGACCAACCGGCTCCGTGTACACCGTCCTGTGGGAAGCGAAACTGAAGGCTGCGTAGCGAAGAGGTCCGGCTCTAGTGTTGAGGCGGTTGTTCGCGGAGGGTCCGGCAAAAGATCTCGACCAAAGAAGGATCGAAGGCTGTGCCTGATTGTCCTTCGATGATGGCGAGCGCTCTCTTGATCGGAACTGGGCTGACGCCGGGGTATTCTGCCGTGAGCTCGTCGAATGTCTGGGCCACCGCCACGAGGCGCGCCAGATAGGGAATTTGCTGTTCCTTAAGCGCGAAGGGATAACCCTTGCCGTCCCATCGCTCATGATGCATGGCGATGATATGGACGGCTTCAGCCGGCAACCCCATCGCCTTCCCGATGCGGGCGCCGACGTCGGGATGATGGTGCCGTGGGTCGGCATCCTGAGCGAGGACGGGACCGCTGTCCTCGTTGATCAGATCCAAATCGTGGGCGAGTGCGCCCAGCGCAAGGTGCTGCTGCTCCGCCAAGGAGAGTTGGAGCTGGTTTGCGACCAATGTGGCGTAGAAGCTCACGCGGTTTCCGTGATTGACGAGATGACGGTCCTTCGCTTCGAGCAAATCGGAAATCAATTGGATCAACGGCGAGGTGGTCTCTCGGCTGGAGACTTCCAGCAACCCGCTTTTCACCTGGCTCGCATACTGCGCCATCAGGGTCTGCCAGGCTTCCGTGCATACAGGATCCGGTTGCCATAGCGCCTCCTGCTCGGTCATGGCACTGCGAAGCATGTCGAGCCGCTGCTTCTTATGCGATGTCTGAAGGCTGATCGACAGCAACTCGGATGCGTTGAAGGGCTTGAGCAGAAAACCCGCCGCGCCATGGCGTACGCAATCCATGGCGGATTGCAGCGTGCCATAGGCCGTCACCATGATGACTTCGATTTCGCGATGCGTCCGTTTGATTTCTTTGAGGATATCGGAGCCCGAGGTATCGGGCAGCTTGAGATCCAGCGTCATGAGATCGACGCCATGGTCGTTGATGACGGCCAGGGCATGGCTGCCGTTGTCGGCCGTCAGGATATTGAAGTTTTGTTTCAGAATCTGGGTCAGCGCGGCCCGAGGCGCCGCTTCGTCATCGACGATCAGGACCGTGGGTCTATGGGGGATTGTGCGGTGCTCAAGAGATTGCGGCATACCTCCAGCTGTATGACGGGAATGTCGTTTCGTCAAAGAAAATCATAAATGGTTGTTGTAGGAGAAAGTCGGAACTGAGCGCTCTTGACTGATTTCACATGGCATTATAGATTGTGCGCATGAAGTGGGTTATAGGAATAGTTGTCGTCGGATTCTTGGCCGTTCAGCCCGCTTGGGCGGTGGGACCTGAGTTCGACCCTGACCAACCATTTAAGGGAGCCGGTCAGCGACTACTGGAGTCATTTTTGGGTCAGGCGCTGGCAGCACTGGACGATCATTTTGAGTTGTCCGGTTCTCTCGACCCGGATGCCTCACCGAGTGACCGCAAGAAAACGCTGCGCTTCCGGTTTTATCCAAACGGCAAATCGAAGTCGAACGATCACATTGCCGCTGAAGGGTGGGTCGGTCCTTCGACTGACTCGCATCAGGATGAATTCCATTTCCGCTTTACCATTCCGAAATCGCTGACCGAGTCGCAGATCGCGCCGCCCGAGAACGTGTTGTAGCCGGTTCGGACCGCGATTTAAATCCCTCCATTTGTCCCGTCTTTTCTCGCATTTGTCTCTAGGTTTCCTGACTGCAACTGGGTATAATCCGCCACCTTCACCTTGATAGGAGGAACGTCCATGGCGGAGAAAGACGACAAGAAGCGCGCATTGGATCTGGCCCTGTCCCAGATTGAAAAGCAGTATGGGAAAGGGGCGATCATGAAGCTTGGCGATGTCGAAACGTCGGCGGACGTTCCGGCGATTTCGACAGGATCGCTCGGCCTCGACATCGCGCTTGGCGTCGGCGGATTTCCGCGCGGCCGGGTCATCGAAATCTTCGGCCCGGAAGCGTCAGGTAAAACCACTCTGACCCTCCATGCGATCTCAGAAGTGCAAAAGACCGGCGGAGTTGCCGCCTTTATCGATGCGGAGCATGCGCTGGATTTGACGTATGCCAGAAAACTCGGCGTGCAGGCCGACGATCTCCTCGTGTCGCAGCCGGACACCGGAGAGCAGGCGTTGGAAATCGCCGAGACGCTTGTTCGCAGCGGCGCCATTGATCTGATCGTCGTGGACTCGGTGGCGGCGTTGACGCCGCGGGCTGAAATTGAAGGCGAGATGGGGGACGCGCACATGGGCCTGCAGGCCCGGTTGATGTCGCAAGCGCTCCGGAAGCTGACCGCGGCCATATCGAAATCTCAAACGACGGTGATTTTCATCAACCAGATCCGGATGAAGCTCGGCGTGATGTTCGGCAATCCCGAGACGACGACCGGCGGCAATGCCCTCAAGTTTTACTCGTCCGTCCGGTTGGACATCCGCCGGATCGAATCCATCAAAGAAGGGCAGGATGTGGTCGGCAGTCGAGTCCGCGTCAAGGTGGTGAAAAACAAGATGGCGCCTCCCTTCAAGCAGGCGGAATTTGATATTCTCTTCTCGCAGGGGATCTCGAAAGCCGGCGAATTGGTGGACCTCGGCGTCGACAAGAAAGTATTGGAAAAGTCCGGCGCGTGGTATTCCTATCAAGGCGAACGGTTGGGCCAAGGACGTGATGCGGTCCGTGATTTTTTGATCACGAACCAGCCGTTGGCTCGCGAGATCGAAGGCCGACTTCGCGAAGTGGCCGGCGTGCCGGGCCGGAGCATCGAAAAGCCCGCCGAGAAACCCGTACATGTCTCCTCCAAAGAAGAGAAGCGCGACGAGAAGCGATCTCACAAAGTCGGAGTATGACGACCGTCGGCGCGTGAAACGGCGCATCGCGCAGTCGGGGGACGAATGGTTACACCGCGCCGTGCGGTACCTCGCTCGATTCGATCGCACGGCTGCCCAGGTCCGACGTTTTCTCACCAACAAAGGCGCCTCGCGGACCCAGGTTTTACAGGTCATTGCCCGTCTGTCTGCATTACGATACCTTGACGACCGGGCCTACGCTGCCCGCTGGATCCAGGCAACGCTGGCGCGGCGGCCGATGGGATTAGACCGCCTGAAGGGTGAATTAATAGCGAAAGGGCTCGGCGAAACGTTGGCGGATGATGCCATTGCCGAAGGCCTTGGCGGCTTGGATGAAGAAATGCTGGCCCGGCGGGCGTTAGACCTCAAGCGCGGCGGCAGAAAGAGCCCGCGCCAACGGACGGTGTCCCTCTTACGGCAGCGGGGTTTCGCAGAAGAGATCATTGAGCGTATCATAAGCGATTACCCCGGCGAGGAGCGGGCTTCATGACACAGAGCGCACACGAGCTTCGGCAGGCCTTCATCCGCTACTTTGAGCAGCATGGGCATCAGCCCGTGCCGAGCTCTCCGCTGATCCCGCAAGCGGATCCTACGCTCCTCTTCACGAACGCCGGCATGAACCAGTTCAAAGGAGTCTTCCTCGGTCAGGAAACCCGCCGCTACAGTCGGGCGGTATCGTCGCAGAAGTGTTTGCGGGCGGGCGGCAAGCACAACGACCTCGAGAATGTCGGCTATACGCGGCGACATCACACCTTCTTCGAAATGCTCGGCAACTTCTCTTTCGGAGACTACTTCAAGGAAGATGCCATCCGGTTCGGTTGGGAATTTCTGACTCGGACGGTCGGACTGGACACATCCCGTCTGTGGATCACGGTGTTTCGCGAGGACGATGACGCCGAGCAACTCTGGAAGAAAATGGGCATCCCACCGTCGCGTATCATCCGGTGCGGAGAGAAAGACAATTTCTGGCAAATGGCCGATACCGGTCCTTGCGGGCCCTGCTCCGAGATTCATTACGACCAGGGGCCGGTGGTCCCGGGAGACGACCGGCCGAACGGGGAGGGCGACCGGGTCATCGAAATTTGGAATTTGGTATTCATGCAGTTCAACCGGGATGCGTCCGGGACCCTTCATCCGTTGCCGAAGCCAAGCATCGATACGGGCATGGGCTTAGAGCGGCTCGCCGCCGTTGCGCAGGCTGTCTACAGCAATTACGACAGCGACTTGTTCACGCCGTTATTGACCGCGATCGGCAAACGCGCCGGAATTCACTACGGCCGAGCTGACCAGACAGACCGCTCAATGCGCGTGGTGGCCGACCATTTGCGTGCGATCACGTTCATGATGACCGACGGCATTCTTCCCTCGAACGAAGGACGAGGCTATGTGCTGCGACGTATCCTGCGCCGCGCCGCGCGCCATGGACGCTTGCTGGGTATCGTCGAGCCGTTCTTGTACGAACTGACGGGGGCGGTCGTGCAGGTCATGGGCGGAGCATACCCGGAAGTCCGCAGTGCCGCGGGCACCGTGGCCGAGGCGACGAAGGGA
>DASUXH010000062.1:0-4236 GCA_036378015.1 Nitrospira sp.
TTTCCTGCACGAGCCTCGCCTGTAGATACTGGATGGCCTCCACGAGAACGTTCATGCGCTCATCCTCGAGAGCCACTCCGCTGCCGCCCACGCCATGGATCACGGTGTACCCGGTAATTATCAGCGTGCTTAAGACGAGCAGTACTTCGTCTTCAAATTGCTCCCGGCAAACCAAGGTCAGCATTTTCATGAGATTCTCCTCGCATGATGTTCCTTCCAAGCTCGCTCGTTTTCTTTCTCCCCAGGGCATGAAGATGGGGTACCTTGGCATTTCGCGACCATGACCGGAGGGGCAGTCCTTCCCTTCCTCCATTGAGGAGGATGGTGTTCCTTACTGCGACTTGCGAGAGGTGCATGGCGTTGTTGCTGCGGTCGCCAGTCTTAACCCGAGACGTGTGCTTTCTCTTTCTCACCCGCCCAACCCTGCGCACGCCGGGACGTGCACTTTTCCCAAGTGGCGATGGCGAGACGCAGTGTTCGAAGATCCATTCGGGAAAAGCCCCGGATGGATCAAGTCTGCGGAGCCAAGCAGCAACATCGTCATGCGGTCTCACCTCTCGCCGGAGCAGTAGGAATGCCATCCACCTTCCACTCCATCCTTTTAATTTTTCACATTTTCGCGTACTGTGCCTCTCCAACCTGTTCATGCTGCCAACCGATTCTCAACCATCTCATCAGCCTCTCCATCCTCGTTGGTTCGTGCGCCAAGATGTCGACGGCTTGCTCGGCCTCGCGCTCGACAACCTCATTCAGATTCTGTTGATCGTCGGTCTCTGCCGGGGCCTGCTCGGCTATCCGTCAGAGCTCGTCTACGGTCGCATCCTCCCGGCCGTCGCCTTGAGCCTTATCGTCGGCAACCTCTACTACAGCTGGCTCGCGTATCGTTTAGGCGTCAAAGAAGGGCGCGACGATCGCACCGCCTTGCCCTACGGCATCAACACCGTCAGCCTCTTCGCGCACGTCTTCCTCGTGATGCTGCCGATCAAATTGATCGCACTGGATCGCGGAGCCACGATGGACGAGGCAATCGCCTTGTCCTGGCAAGCGGGACTCGTCGCCTGCTTGGGATCGGGCATCATCGAGCTGATCGGCAGCGTGTTCGCCGATCCGCTGCGCCGGTGGCTGCCGCGTGCGGCGCTTCTTTCGACGCTTGCCGGCATCGGACTGACGTTCATCGCCCTCGGCTTTCTCTTCCGCACCTATGAATACCCAGTCGTAGCGCTGGTGCCGCTCGGCATCATTTTATTGACGTATTTCGGCCGCGTCCAATTTCCGATTCCCGGCGGCCTGCTTGCCGTACTTATCGGAACCGCGCTTGCCTGGATCACCGGATTGGTTCGTCTTGACGCACCCATGTTTGCGGACGCGGTCGCGCCGCTGGGATGGCATCCACCCGGCCTGTTCGTTGGCGCCCTGTGGCAATCACTCGAGGTCATGCTCACGCACCTCAGCGTCATCCTGCCGATGGGCCTGTTCAATCTCGTGGGAAGTCTTCAGAATCTGGAAAGCGCCGAAGCGGCCGGAGATCGCTACCCGACCGCGCCCTGCCTCGCAGCCAATGGGGTCGGATCCATTGTGGCAGCGGTCTGCGGCTCTTGTTTTCCGACCACCATCTACATCGGCCATCCCGGGTGGAAAGCGATGGGCGCCCGCATCGGATACTCCTGGCTCAATGGGGTGGTCATGGCGCTGCTCTGTGTCACCGGGGCGGCGGCAATCGTCGCTGCGCTCATCCCGATCGAAGCCGGCATGGCGATCGTCTTATGGATTGGCATCGTGATCGGTGCACAAGCGTTTCAGGCCACGCCGATAAAACATGCGCCGGCCGTCATCGTGGGACTTTTACCCGGGATCGCAGGCTGGGGCGCGCAGTTGATCAAGACCAGTCTCCGTGCGGCTGGATTGGCCACCGCCGATCGGCCGTTTTCTCCTGATCTCCTCCCGATCTTCGCGCGCGCAGACATCTACCTCGGCGGCGCCTTCGCGCTCGAGCAGGGGCAGATTCTCTCGGCCATGCTGCTTGCCGCCATGACGGTCTTCATCATCGAGCGGCAATTTGCCTGGGCCGGCGCCTGCACGCTCGTGGCTGCGGCCTTCTCCTGGGTGGGGCTCATGCACAGCTATCAGTGGATGTCGTCCGATACCGTTCTACATCCCGGCTGGGGCACCGGAAGCGCATGGGCCATCGGGTATCTGCTGCTGGCACTTCTCTTTTATTGGGCCTCCTGGCGTCATCCGGCACCGGTGGCTGTATTGAAGGGTGATGACAGATGAATGAGGTCATCCAAGAGACTGGTGACTCCGTCTTGTCCTCCGAGTACTATTGATCCCGACAACGCGGATGGGAGATCACGTGTTCCCCAATTGGCGGATCGGAACCAAGCTGCTCGTGCTCACCGTGCCGTTGATCGCCGCGGCGACATTGGTCGCCATGTGGACGTTTTCCCGACTGAATGCGGAGCGCTTGCAGGAAAAGCTCAAGGACCGCGCTCACAGTATTGCCAATCAGGTCATGGCCGATCGGCAGTACTACGGAGCGGTCGTGGTGCCCCGCGTGGGCGAACTGAAAGGCTCGCTTGGAACCGACTATCGGGACGTCCACGGTCGCTTTCCATTACCCGCGACCTTCGTCCGCGAGGTGTCAGAGCAGATCGCCCGTTCGGGAGACGGGTACGTGACGCGGCTGATCAGTCCTTGGCCCATCAACAAAGAGATGGGGCTGCGGGATGCGTTCGAAAGAGAAGGGTTTAGTTCGCTGGCCCATAGTCCCGGCGACCCGTTCGTAAGGACCGATACGGTAGAAGGGCGAGCGGTCATACGAGTCCTGATGGCCGATGTTGCCTCGTCCACCTCCTGTGTCAGCTGTCACAACGCCCATCCGCAGAGTCCCAACCATGATTTTCACCTCTACGATGTGATGGGCGGCCTGGAAGTCATCATTCCGACGGACCAGTATCTCGCGGAAAGTCGCCAGGACATGCTAATAGCGCTGGGCGGTGGATTGGTCCTCTGCTTCTTGGTGTTGGGCATTGTCTCCATCGGAACACAGTGGACGGTGACCCGTCCGCTGGCTCAAATCGCCGAACGGATGGCGCAGTTCATGAGGCAGCAGCCTGACGAGCAGACATCGGAACAGACGCCCGAATTGCCGCGTGGAGATGAAGCGGCGTATCTCGCGCAGTCCTTCTCGAAGATGGCAAGCGTCATTCGTTCACAGCAGACCGCTTTGCAGGAGGCCAATACCTCACTGGAGCAGCGGGTGCAGGAGCGAACCGCCGAGCTGCGCCGGACGACAGCCGAAAAGGAACGTATCGGCAGCGAACTCCGCATCGCCAGCGAGATCCAGAAGTCGATCCTTCCGCGGACATTTCCCCCCTTTCCCGATCGCACCGACTTCGAGATCTACGCCACGACGATTCCCGCGCTGGAAATGGGAGGAGATTTTTACGACTTCTTCCTGATCGACGATAAACGACTCGGGGTCGTCATCGCCGACGTCTCGGGTAAAGGTGTCCCGGCGGCCATCTTCATGGCAGTCAGCCGGTCGCTCATTAAAGCCACGGCGTTGGCGTCCGTCTCTCCAAGCGAATGTTTGGAACACGTCAATCGCCTCCTCTGCCCGGACAATGAGTCGGCGATGTTCGTCACCGTCTTCTACGGCATCCTGCATACCGAAACCGGAGAGTTGGAATTCAGCAACGGCGGCCATAACGTCCCCTATGTCATCGGCGGCGACCGCCTCGTCCCTGTCGGAACACCGTCAGGCATGGCTCTTGGGATCGTGGACGATGTCCGGTATCAGACAAGCCGCGTCTCACTCAGCCCAGGCGAGACGCTCGTGCTCTATACCGACGGGGTGACGGAAGCAATGGATGCACAGGGACGCCTCTTCTCGACGCCGCGCTTCGAACGGACCCTCCATCGGCTGTCGACGCAGCGGCCTATCGACCTCCTCACGAAAGTCGTCGAGGACGTGCAAGCGTTTTCGAGCGGGACCCTGCAGGCGGACGATATCACGATGCTCGCGCTGCGATACCGGCAGCCGGCCCTTCTGGAAATCACGTTGGCCAATCGCCCTGCGGAATTGCAACGGCTGGCGTCGGAGGTAGAGCGGTTCGCCCAGAGCCAGCGGATTCCGGACGCGGACGTGCACGCATTGTCGCTGGCCCTCGATGAAGTGATCACCAATACCATTTCGTACGGCTACGACGATCAGGGAGCGCATGAGATCCGGGT
>DASUXH010000063.1:0-2863 GCA_036378015.1 Nitrospira sp.
CAGCGGTAAACGCTTCATTGGAAACCATACGAAAGGAAAGGACGGCACCTATGACTCTGCAGGCCTTGTCGAAAAGCTTCAAGACATCAGTATTGGTTGCATCTCTGTTGATAGCGACACTGACTCCCGCAACTGGGCAAACCGAACAAAAGGTCGAGGTGACGATCAAGGACTCCAAATTCGTGTCTACCGGCACCACGCTGATGCCGGAGGTCCCAGTAGTCGTAACGATTGTGAACAAGGACAACATTCGGCACGACTTCAGCTCCGTTGTATTGCAAGGACACCCAACCCAAGTGGAAGGTAATGGAGTTATCGCGCACGGACAGGGAATTGAAGGCGCGTACATTGAGGGAGGGAGGGATGCGATCATTCGGTTTACCACTGAGCGGCCCGGTCGGTTCGAGTTCCGCTGTACGATCCATCCGACCATGAGGGGCGAGCTGCTGTTGATGAACGTCGGAGCCGTCTAGGGTTTCACGGTCGGATGGTTACAGGCTCGGACACCATTCCGGTTTTTAGAAGGAGGATTTATGCCAGGTGCAACTCTCATAGAACAACGTCCAAAAGTCAAAACGCAAAGAACACGTTTCGCGGCGCCACGGCAGGAGAGGGCGATTCAGCAGCCGGCAGAGCTCCGGCAGCGAATCGCTGACAAGGCGTATGCGCTGTATGAGCAACGAGGACGCCGGGAGGGCTATGCCTTGGACGACTGGCTCGAAGCCGAACACCTTCTGAACCAGGAACTCTTCGACACTCGCTAGACAGACCGTTTCCGATTGGGATGTGGCTGTGAGGATGAAGATTGTCGTTGCAGTCGATGGGTATCGGTGCCCGCAGGCACGGCCCCGTGTCACGGTTTTTTCTCGGTAGCGTCTCGACGCGATTGCTTGACCATGCACACCGTTCGATCCTGATCGCCCGATAGCGTGTGGCGATGACCGATTACTCCTCAGCCACCGGCTCCGTCATTCGTACAGGTGGAACCGCGCTCGACGATCCCAACGGCCTTTCCGAGGTTCAGGCGGCCCATCGGCTCGCGGTAGACGGGCCAAATGTCCTGCCAGAACCGGCCCCCCTCTCTCCCGTACGACTCTTCCTCGGCCAGTTTTCCAATGTCATGATCGGTGTCCTCGCGGGCGCAGCCCTTCTGTCCGGATGGCTGGGAGAATGGATCGATGCCGCCGCCATTCTCGCGATCATTCTGCTCAACGGGGTCCTGGGTTTCGTACAGGAGTACAAAGCGGAGAGAGCCCTCGCCGCTCTCAAGCGCATGTCCGAGACGAGCGCCCGGGTCATTCGCGATGGACGACGGCGACAAATTCCTGCACGCGACGTTGTGGTGGACGATCTCATCGAGCTGGAAGCGGGTGATCGCATACCGGCTGACGCGAAACTCGTCTATGCCGCTCTGCTGACGACCCAGGAGGCGCCGCTCACGGGAGAGTCCCACCCGGTACAAAAGGCCTGCCACCCGCTGCCGCCGGATACGCCGCTTGCGGAGCGTCGAAACGAAGTGTTTCAGGGGACGGTCGTCGTCGCAGGACGGGGACGTGCAGTGGTCACGGCGACCGGCATCCGCACCGAGCTAGGGCGCATCGCGACACTGGTCGAGAAGACGACGCGCGAGCCGACGCCCTTTCAACGCCGGTGGGAAGAACTCGGCCGTGTCCTCCTCGTGCTCACACTGATCGTATCGGCCGTCGTGTTTGCGCTCGGGGTGTTTCGCGGGGAACCGGTCTTCGGCATGTTCTTGACGGCCGTGAGCCTCGCAGTGGCAGCCGTCCCCGAGGCGGTCCCCGCCATCGTCACAATGACGCTCGCGCTTGGGGTCATCAAGATGGTGTCCCGGCATGCGCTGATTCGGCGTCTCCCCGCCGTTGAAACTCTGGGAGCCACGACCATTTTGTGCACCGACAAAACCGGTACGCTGACCAAAAATCAAATGACCGTCATGAGTCTGTTCGTCGGAAACCGGCGATTCGAAGTGACGGGCGACGGATATGTTCCGATCGGGGATATTCACGAAGCGGGTAGCCGACTGTCCGAAGCTCCACTCTCGGTTCGCGCCCTGCTCACGGCCGGTGCTCTGTGCAATCACGCTTCTCTCTCTCAGCGCGACGGCTCATGGGACATCGACGGCGACCCGACGGAAGGTGCCATCCTCGTGACGGCTGCGAAGATAGGCCTGCTGAAGGCGCCCTTGGAAGCGGAACATCCGTTCGTTGATGAAATCCCATTCGATTCGGAACGAAAAATGATGACGGTCGTGCGACTGACATTGGGCGAGACCGAGGCGTACGTCAAAGGTGCTACCGGCGCGGTTCTCCAACATTCCACACGCTATGCGGTCGACGACGGTTCCTTGTTGCCGCTCGACGACAACTATCGTGAACTCATCCATGAGATGGAACACAGTTATGCGAAGCAGGCGCTTCGCGTGCTTGCCGTCGCACGCCGGACCCTGCACACCCGCACCGGGCCCACTGACGGTGACGTGGAGCGCCGTCTCGTCTTTCTTGGACTCATCGCCATGCGCGACCCGATCCGGCCGGAGGCTCAGCCGGCGGTCGACTTGCTCCATCGCGCAGGCATCCGAACGGTGATGATCACCGGCGACCAACGTGAGACCGCCGATGCGATCGCCTTCGAGTTGGGATTGCACGACGGCGGCGACACCGTGACTGGTGCCCAACTGAACGCAATGTCCAATGATGAGCTCCACCGGCGGGTCCGGAACATCGCCGTCTATGCACGGACGACGGCCGAGCATAAGTTCCGGATCGTGCAGGCCTGGCAGGCGCACGGTGAGGTCGTGGCCATGACGGGCGACGGCGTGAACGATGCCCCGGCCTTGAAGCAG
>DASUXH010000064.1:0-2223 GCA_036378015.1 Nitrospira sp.
ATGGCACGGGTCGAGTTGGCCTCAGGGGAAACCATCAAGGCGGAGTCCGGCGCCATGGTGGCTTCGTCTGCGACGATCGATGTCGAAAGCAAGATGGAAGGCGGTTTTCTCGGCGCCCTATCTCGCAAGTTTCTGACGGGCGAGAAGTTCTTTTTCCAGACGCTTCGGGCGAGCCGGGGAGCGGGAGAGGTCCTCTTGGCGCCGACGGTGCCGGGGGAAATCGTCATGTTGGAGCTGGACGGAGTCAACGAATATATGGTGCAAAAAGACGGTTTCCTTGCCGGCGCTGAGACGATCAAATTGGACAGTCAGATGCAGAGTCTGAGCCGCGGCCTGCTCGGCGGAGAAGGCTTCTTTATTCTCAAGGTGAGTGGAAAGGGCATGCTCCTGTTGAATAGTTTCGGAGCCATCCATAAGATCGACCTTAAGCCCGACCAAGAGTATATCGTCGATAACAGTCATCTCGTCGCCTGGTCAGGCACCACGTCCTACAATATCGAGCGTGCAGCCTCCGGATGGGTGGCCAGCTTCACTTCTGGCGAAGGATTCGTGTGTCGATTCCGTGGCCCCGGAGTCGTGTATATCCAGAGCCGGAATCCCGGAGGGTTCGGAGCCTGGCTGCGCCGGTTCATTCCCGTCTCCGAATGAAGTGAAAGGGCGGCGCTTCGTTGATGATCAGCCCCAATGCTCTTTGCTTCGGCGAGGAGTTTCCAGCCACAGGCTCGCCATGTCACGTCGAAGTGTCTCCCGCCGGGCTGACGGTTCGCTTTGAGGAGGATGCTCGGGCGCTCGGTCAATTGAGCCTGCCGTTTTCCGCTGTATCCGTATCCGCCGGCGGTCTGGATCACGATCAATTAGTCGTGAGGTGCGGCGTCGCATCACAAGGACAGACGCTGTACCTCAAGGATCCTGCGCTGATTCGTGCCTTTCGATCGGCGGCGCCCCCTGACTTGACGAAGCATCTTGACGCGACGGCGAGTACGGTTCGGAAAGTGCGAACCCGCAAGCGGGCCGTGTGGGCCCTCGTCGTCGCTGTCATCGGAGGGCTTGGCCTCACAATCTGGTTCGGCTCGGACGTCCTGGTTGAATGGGCCGTCAATCGTATTCCGGTGGAATGGGAGCAGCGGCTGGGCAAGTCCGCCTATCAAGACTTTCTGGTGCAACAGACGGTCATCAAGGAGGGCGCTTCGGTCGAAGCCGTTCAGGAAATCAGTCAACGGCTCATCAAGCCCATGGACAACAATCCCTATACCTTCGAGATCTCCGTTGTGAAGAACGACGTCGTCAACGCCTTTGCGTTGCCTGGAGGCTATGTCGTCGTATTCACCGGCCTGCTCGAGCAGGCGAAGAGCGGGGAGGAGGTGGCAGGCGTGTTGAGCCACGAATTCAACCATGTCCTCGAGCGGCATGGCCTCGAACGGATCGTCAAACAACTGGGCGTGGTGGCCGTGTTGGGCATCATCCTCGGCGATCAACAGGGCTTGGCCGGTGTCATGAAACAAGTCGGCGCCGAGCTGCTCTCTCTGAAATTCGGCCGGGCACAGGAAACAGAGGCCGACGTGAAGGGGCTTCAATTGCTCCATCGGGCCCGAATCGATCCGACCGGAATGGTCGCGTTTTTTCAGCGGATGTCGGAACAGGAACAGGGGCGGGTGGAATGGCTGTCCTCCCATCCCATGAGCGCCGCTCGCGCCGAGCGGCTCAAACAGGAAACGGCGGTGCTGCCCAAAACCGTGCCGGAGCCATTTACATTTCAATGGGAACACGTTCAAGCGTCAACCGCAGCCGGCAGGCGCTAACCAAGCGCCGAACGATCCGGATTGGAGTGATCACAGACACGCACGGTCTCTACGATCCGGCAATCGAGCGACATTTCGTCGGGGTCGCGGAAATCCTCCATGCCGGCGACATCGGCGAGAACGCGGTAATTCGACACCTGCGTCGCATTGCACCGGTCACGGCGGTCTCGGGCAACGTGGATCATTACGAAGCGAGCGGCCTTCCCCGCCGGCGACTCATTCAGCGTGGCGGAGTGAAGATTGCGCTGTGTCATGTGCTGTATGAAAAAGGCAAGATGACCGCCGAGGCGGAGGCTTGGTTGGACCGAGTGCGGCCGGACGTCTGCGTATTCGGCCATAGCCATCGTCCCACACTGGGTTGGCATGGCCGCACGTTGCTGTTCAACCCAGGCTCAGCAGGTCCGAAGCGGTTTTTCTTGCCACG
>DASUXH010000065.1:0-10978 GCA_036378015.1 Nitrospira sp.
GCCTTGCTCCTCCTGGTTGTGGCGTCTGCGCAGAGCGTGCTCGATGGACTGGTGTATATTGCGGTGTTCGGCTGCGGTTCAATTCTAGGCATGATGCTGATCGGCCTCGCGCTGAGTGTGCCGGTGGTCTGGTCATTCCGCCTTGGGCGTCCGCTCTTCTTCGCGGTGCAGGGGGTGGCGAGCGTGGGCAGCGTCGCGCTGGGAGCTTGGATTGTGTATCAAGTTCTTCTGGGCAACTCGCTGTCGTAACCAAGAGGGCCTTCTTCGCGTGAGCGGGAAACTACGTGCGGAGAGGAGCCTGCTGTGCTATTCTCCAGCACGCTTCTGGATGCTCGAGTCGCCGGAGTTGATCGGGCGGTGAAAGGGAGTCGGGATGGCGTGGTTCAAGAAGCAAAAGGGTTCTGAGCCGGATGTCCCGAAGCGGTCCAAGGTGGCCGAAGGCATGTGGCTCAAGTGCAACCACTGCCGTGAAATCGTATACCGCAAGGAAGTCGAGCGAAACAGCAAGGTCTGTCCGAAGTGCGATTATCATTTTCCGATTTCAGTGATGGAACGCATCACGCTGCTCGTGGATTTCGGAACCTTTAAAGAGTGGGACGCCGACCTGGGCCCTCTGGATCCGCTGCATTTTCACGACACCAAATCCTACAAGGAACGCGTCAAGACCCAGCAAGAAAAGACCGGCCGTAGGGACGCCATCATGATCGGCGAGGGTCAGATGAACGGCCGCCGTGTGGCGCTCTGTGTCTTCGATTTCGGATTCATGGGCGGGAGCATGGGGTCGGTGGTCGGCGAAAAAATCTGTCGCGCGATCGATCGCGCCATCGAGAGCCGCTTGCCCGTTGTGCTCGTGACGGCGTCCGGCGGCGCCCGCATGCAGGAAGGCATCTTGTCCCTCATGCAGATGGCCAAGACGTCGGCGGCTGTGGCCAAGCTGGGCGAAGCGAAACTTCCGTTGATCTGTCTGCTGGCAGATCCCACCTTCGGGGGTGTCACGGCGAGCATCGCCATGCTGGGTGACGTGATTATCGCCGAGCCGAAGGCCTTGATCGGCTTTGCCGGTCCGCGAGTCATCGAGCAAACCATCAAACAGCAGCTTCCGGATCAATTTCAGCGTGCGGAGTTTCTTCTGGAGCACGGCATGATCGATATGATCGTCGAACGCAAGCAGCTCAAAGAAACGCTCAGTACGCTCGTCGCCCATTTCTAGTAGGGTGTTGAACAACGCTTTTTCTCACCCGCCCAACCCCGGCGAGTCTTTTGCACCCGCCCGACCCGCCGATTGCTTTGCAATCGATTACCCGGGACGCGCGTTTCCCAGGCGTCGTTCGCGTTCCGGTTAGAGCGCAGTGCGCCAAAGGGAAAACGGGCTGTTCCAGTTGACCAGACCATGACCTACGCTGCCGCCGTTTCCTACCTGTACAGTCTTCAAAAGCACGGCATCAAGCTTGGATTGGACACCATGACTGCCCTGGTGGCGCGGCTCGGCATGCCGCAGTCCCGTTTTCCAAGTCTCCATATCGCCGGCACCAACGGGAAAGGCTCAACCGCCGCCATGGCGGCTGCCATGTTCCAAGCCGCCGGCTATCGCGTGGGATTGTATACCTCCCCACACCTCGTCGAATTCGTGGAGCGCATTCGGGTGAGCGGGCGGCCGATTCCTGAATCGGAGATCGCGAGGCTGACCGGACTGGTGAAGGGTATGTCCGAGCCGGATCTGTCCCCGACGTTTTTCGAATTCACGACCGCGATGGCGATGCAGCATTTCGCCGAGTCGCAGGTGGACGTGGCGGTGTTGGAGGTGGGGCTCGGAGGCCGGTTCGACGCCACCAATGTGGTGTCTCCCTTGGCCTGTGCGATTACGACGATCGCCTTGGATCATCAGCAATATCTGGGCAACACCCTCAAGTCAGTCGCGTTCGAGAAGGCCGGCATCATCAAACAGAACGTTCCCGTGATCCTAGGCCGTGTCACCGGCGAAGCTCGTGACACGATCGAGGGAATTGCCGTGGAACGGAATGCGACGGTCTTGCGCTTGGGCCGGGACTTTGAGGTCCAAGGCGACTCGCCGGCGCGTTTCAACTATGCCGGATCCGGCGTGCGGTACGACGACTTATTTTGTCCCTTACTCGGAGCTCATCAACTCGACAATGCCGCATGCGCCTTGTCCTTGGTGGAAACCGCCCGCCGTCATCGATTGGCGGTGAATGAGGAGGCCATTCGGCAAGGATTGCGGAACGTCCAATGGGAAGGACGCTTGGAGGTCGTGGGCCGAGACCCGATGACCATCCTCGATGGCGCCCACAATCCAGCGGCCGCGCAGGTGCTGGCCGATCACCTCCAACGCCTTCGCGTTTCGAATCCTGTCAGTCGAATCATTCTCGTTCTCGCCATGATGCGGGATAAAGACCATCATGGGTTCATCGAGCCATTCAAAGGGCTTGTGAATGAGGTTGTGCTGACCCAGGCGGATTTGAAGCGGTCGGCCACGGCAGACGAGCTGATGCCCATTCTCGGGTACACGTGGCCCCGGGCGAGAACGAACGTCGATGTCCGAGGCGCGCTCGACGACGCGAGACGGCTTGCCCGCCCGCAAGACGTGATCTGCGTGACCGGCTCTTTGATGCTCATCGGTGAGGTGAAAGCCTTGCTGCGCGGCTGTGGGTTGTCCAGGCTTCGAGGTTGATATGGCGGGACTGATGACGCGAGTCATTGACCGCCTGATGCCGGTGCTCCTCATCAGTCTATTGTCGGCCCCCGCGTTCGCGGCGGCCGTCGGTTCGCCGGCTCAGAAGGAATCCGGATCACCTCCGCTCGAAGTCGAAGCCGATCGGATCGACTACCTCCAGGAACAGGACATCTATGAGGCGGAAGGGTCCGTCGTCATCGATCAAGGGTCGGTCCATCTCACCGCTGACCATGTGACCATCCAGGCGCTGCCCGGTACCATGATCGCCACCGGTCACGTCCGGCTGACTGATCCCAAAGCCGATATCGTCGCCGATCGGCTGGAGTTGAATGTGAATACCGAAGCGGGGATCGTCACGCACGGAGAGGTGTACGTCAAAGCGTCCAACACAACCGTCGACGGCCGCCTGATTCAACGGTTTTCGGAAGACCATTATCGGTTCAAGGAAGGACGGTTTACCAACTGCGACGCACCGGAAGGGGAAACACCGGCCTGGAGGTTTCAGTTCAAAGACCTGGATCTCAACGCCGGCGACAGTCTCGCCTTCAAAGGCGGCTGGTTTTGTGTGGCTGATGTACCCGTGGTTCCCATTCCCACGATGACCTATCCGCTGTCCCCTCGCCAAAGTGGCTTCTTGATTCCCACGCCGGGCTACGACAATCGATTCGGGCTTCATTACCAGCAAGGGTATTATTGGGCGATCAGTCCGAGCCAGGACCTGACGATTTCACCACAGTATTACTCGAGATTAGGATACGGCAGTGATTTCGAATACCGGTACGCGCTCAACCGGTATGCACGAGGGCAATGGTTTGTGAGTTACCTGCAGCAGACCTCGCTGCCGAATGTATCAGGTGTGACGGATACGGGCCAGAATGCCAAGGAAGCGCGCGCGCTCATCACCGGCACCCATACGCAGCAAATAGGCATGAACACGCTGGTGCGAGTCAATGCAAACCTCGTGACCGACCCTCAGTACCTGCAGCAACTCAGCAACTCAGGTGCGCAGCGTGCGCTCCCTAGCAATGAATCCAACTTTCTTGCGAACCACCGCTTGGCCTACGGCAACGCCTACATGCTCGGTCAATATCTGCAGCCCTTGCAAGCCGGCGGATCGGATACCTTTCAACGCCTGCCGGAAGTGGGCTACAGCCTGCCGAACCTCTCGCTGCTTGGTTCTCCGCTCTTGTTCGGGGGAGACGCGAATGCCGTGTATTTCTTCCGGGAAGAGGGATTCACGGAGAATCGGTTCGACTTCGCGCCCGGCCTCTCCACCGATGTATTCGACCTGGGGCACATTGTGGGGTTCACGCCGCAGACCAAATTCCGTGAAGTCTACTATTCGCGCGGGGCGCAGGAAACCAACAGTCTGCATCGGGAAACTTTTTGGGCAGCGCTCGACGCGACCTCCAAAATGAGCCGTCGTTTCATCAAGGCTGACGGGGACGCCATGATGCATACGATCGAGCCGAGCGTGATCTATGAGTACGTTCCGGCCACCGATCAGTCACAAATCGCGCAGATCGATCAGGTGGACGACCTGCCGAAAAAGAATCTTCTGACCTACATGCTGAGGAGCCGGTTGTTGGAGCAGGACGGGGACAACAGCTTCAACTGGTTGGATCTGACGCTGGCCCAAAGTTATCACGTCGGCGCCGTGCAGACCCAAGCGAGGGATTTTGAACCGGGCGTCCAGCCTGCACTGGGCACTGTCACGCAGCCGTTACAGCCGGCGACGGTTCCGGTCGCCGGAAAGAAATTCTCCGATCTCTGGCTGCGAGCCGTGATCGGGAACAACGAGCCGACACTGACGGTTGCTCAACTGGCCGGTCCGGTGTTCGGGCGCGGCGGTGCCGCTAGTTCGCTCGCCAAACCTCCGATTAACCGATACGTCACTGTGGATGCCTTTTTCGATCCTTATAACGCGACCTTGAGTCAGTTCAATACCGATTTTCGCATGCAGCGATCCAATGAGTGGTATGTGGAAGTCGGGCAGCGCTTCTCGCAGAATGGGAACCGGGTGCGTCGGGGCGACCTTTGGAATCCGATCTCGTTCAATGAAGTATTTGCTCCGACAACGGAAGTGCAGTTTTTGACGGCTGGCGGGGCATTTCGCACTCCCTTCGGATGGTTGATTGGCGCCAAAACGTATTACGATATCCTAGCTCGCCGGAGCTCTGAAATCGATGTGGTGGCACTCTATCAAAATCCCTGCAAATGTTGGTCTCTCGGCTTGTTTTATCTCCAATTTCCCGACCGGGCGCAGTACAATTTCATGTTCAGCTTGACTGGAATCGGCTGGACTGAGAATTATGGGTCGAACGTCATTAAGACCATCCTCAGCCCTCTAACATGGGGCGAGAAAGGGTTGCCATGGGCTTCGCCGGGCGGACCCTACGGTCGTCTGGAGACTCCTCAGCCGCAGCCGCGGACGGGCGGAGCCCCGCGATGAGCCGGAATGTCCGCCTGAAGGCCGCCGGGTCCGTGGGCTGCGCAGCGGCCATCGTCTTGTGCCTAGCGGGTTGCAGCGCTTCGGTTCCGTTGACCGGGTCCACGCCGCTCACCCATTTGCAGAGGGCAAAGATCTTCCTTGCTGCCGGCGATTTTCGGCGGGCCGTCGAAGCCTGCCGGCAGGAGGTGCAGGAACGTCCCTCTGCGCGCAGCTACTTGTATCTGACCTATGTCTATCAAGCGCTCGATGCCCATGTGGAATCTCTGGCCAAAGCAGACCAATGGGTGGCGATGGAGCACCTGTCTTTAAATTTGAGCTCCGGCGGTCCGGAAGAACTACTCGATCCTCCGAACGTCCTCGCGCGGATGGCCAAAGAGATGATCCAAGCGGCGGCGAGGCAACAAGCGGACGTCACGGCGGAGCTTGCGACCAGGCTCGATTCATCCGTCGTGGCCGTTGTCTGGCCTCAGCAAACCGCTTGGCGGAAGGCCAAGCCGGAGGGTTGGTGGGTGACGGTTCCACCGGAGTGGGGGTGGTAGACGCATCTGCCCCGGCCGTTTGACTCCTCGAAGAAGGCTGGTATACGATGAATTTTCCATTCGTTCATGCGATTCAATTGATTTTCAAGGAGGAGGAGGCGACGTGGGAGGCAATGCGTTGAAGGTCGAGGACGCGAGCTGGGATTCTGAAGTCATGAAGGCACCCGAGTTGGTCATGGTGGATTTCTGGGCGGTCTGGTGCGGACCTTGCCAGATGGTCGCGCCGATCGTGGACGAATTAGCCAATGAATATGCCGGAAAGGTCAAGGTCCGAAAGCTCAACACCGACGAGAATCCCGAGGTTGCCGGGCGGTACCAAGTCATGAGCATACCGACGATTCTCTTCTTCAAGAACGGGCAGGTCGTAGAAAAGCTCGTCGGCGCCAGGCCGAAGCGGCAGTTCAAGGAGATGATTGATCAGCTCTTGGCCCAACACGCCGGCTCCGCTTAATCAGGCTGCTGAAAAAGGGCTCTATCTCACCCACCCAACCCCGGCGCACCGGGACGCACCTTCCCCGGGCTTCGTTCTCACGTCGCGGGAGGAAAGGGTGAGAAGGATGATTACCCAAAGGGTCCTCACTCGTCACGATGCTTGCCGAGCTGCGCATTGTTAATTTTGCCCTCATAGAACAACTCCACATTCAATTCCAGACCGGATTCACCGTGCTCACCGGCGAAACCGGCGCCGGCAAGTCGCTGCTCATCGACGCCATCGCCTTACTCGTGGGCGGCAGAGGCTCGGCCGAGCATATTCGATCCGGCGAAGAAGAAGCGCAGCTCGAAGCCTCTTTCCATCTTCCTGCCACGCATCCGCTGCTCCAACACCTACGACGCATGGACTTGCTCGGCCCCGATGACCATGACCTGGTCCTCAAGCGGATCCTTTCCCGCTCCGGACGGCATCGGGTGTATGTGAACGGCGGACTCAGTTCGCTTCGTGTGCTCGAAGAACTGGGCGGGACGCTCGTGGACGTGCATGGCCAGCATGAACAGCAGTCGTTGCTGATGCCCGTCAAGCAACTCGAGGCGGTGGATGCCTTCGGATCCGTTCAACCGATGCGGGAGTTGTACGAGGCGGCCTATCGCGATTGGAAGGATTTGGAAGGGCAGCTCGACGACATTCGTCGGGTGGGCGCAGATCGCGCCAGACTCGAGGAACTCTTGCGCTTCCAAGTGCAAGAGATCGAGCAGGCAGCCCTATCAGCTGATGAGGAAGGTCGATTGCAAGCGGAACGTCAGCGATTGGGGCATGCCCGTCGTCTTCGGGAACTGGCGGAAACTTCGCATGCCGAGCTTCAGGGCGACGACCAAGGGATTTTGACGCAACTCGGCCGTGTCGGCCGGCTGTTGGGGGAACTGGCACAGACCGATGCGGCGATGAGAGATTGCGAATCTCAGGTCCGAGATGCGGCGATTCAGCTCAAGGATCTGTCCGGCCGTCTCAGGGATTATGCTGCCGATCTCGAGGCGGATCCGTCGAGACAGGGAGTGGTCGAGGACCGGTTGGATATCATCCAACGGCTCAAGGCCAAGTACGGAGGATCGGTCGAGGCAGTCTTGACTACCGAAGCCCGCGCCCGACAGGATCTCGAAGCGATCGAGGACCACGAAGGGCGGCTCACCGAACTCGTCAAGCGCCTCAAAATTGCAGAAGGCACAGTGGTGGACAGGGCTGCACAACTGACGAAAAAACGACGGGAAACTGCCAAGCGTCTGACGGCTCTCGTCAGGAAGGAATTGGCGGCCCTGAAGATGGAGCATACCGCATTCGACATTACGATCAACGCCGAGGAGGGTGTGGCTCGCTACGGACTGACCGGGTCTGACCACATCGAGTTTCTGCTGTCCAGCAACGTGGGAGAGCCGCCCCGCCCCCTTCACCGCATTGCTTCCGGCGGAGAGCTTTCCCGCATCATGCTGGCGCTCAAGACAGTCCTGGCCGAAAAAGATCAAGTGCCGGTGCTCGTTTTTGACGAGGTGGACACCGGCGTCGGAGGGGCGGTGGCAGCGGCCCTGGGTATCCGGCTGCGTAAATTAGGGGAGTTCCATCAGGTGTTCTGCATCACGCATCTGCCTCAGGTGGCTTCCCAAGCCGGGCATCATCTGTTGGTTGCCAAGGGTCAGGACGGCAAAAGAACGACGACGTCAGTGAGGGGTCTGATGGGTGCGGGCCGAGAGGAGGAAATTGCGCGCATGATCGGCGGTGAAACGGTCACGACGAAAGTGCGGGCGACGGCGGCTGAGCTGATCGCGGGAGCGAAGACTGACCGTTGAAACTGTTAGGAGGCGTCAGGGGCGCTGGAGGGATTGGTCGCAATGGCCATCACGGGCAACGACGCCTTGCATTCCTGCACGACTTGGGTGAACAACACCGTAAGCGCGGGATCGAAATACGTCCCGGCTCGTTCGCTGAGGAACCGGCTGGCCTCATCGATCGAAATCGCGATGCGGTCGGGGAGCTCGGCCGTGAGGTGATCGAACGCTTGGGCCAGGCAAACGATTCTTGCCAAGATGGGAATGCCATCCTTTCTCAAGCCGTGGGGATATCCGGAGCCGTCCCATCGTTCATGATGATAGGCAATAATCTGCCCGACAGTCGCCGGCAGGCCGAGCGGCTCTATCATCTTTGAGCCTATTTCCGGGTGAGGACGCGTTGTGTGTGTGCGCTCCGTCGCCACAATTTCGTCGTCGGCAAAACGGTACTGCTCTTGGCTGATCTTGCCGATATCATGGAGAAATGCGCCAAGCGCCAGTGATTTTTGCTCGTCTACGGTGAGATTGATTCTGTTGGCCAGCAACGTGGCGTAAAAGCTTACCCGACTACAATGGTTCAACAGCTGGCGGTCTTTAGCTTCAAGAAGATCGGACAGCAGGGGCAACAGATCAGCGGTCTCATCCCCCCATGGCAGCGTCGGACCGCCCGACTTGCCAATGGTATCGTATCCGGCCCGTAGCTCGCGCCAGGCCTGCGCACATTCGGATTCGGACCCCCACAGCGCGTTCGACGTCTGAAGATAGCGGCGAAGATAATCCAGACGCTGCTTCTTTTCCAACGTCTGGTTGACCAAGGTGATGAGCTCGGTGACGTTAAAGGGCTTGAGCAGATAGCCTGCAGCCCCATGCCTGATGCCTTCCATCGCAGATTTGAGACTACCGTATCCGGTGATGATGATCACTTCGACATCGGCATGATCCTGTTTGATTTCTTGAAGGAGATCGAGGCCTTGGCGATCGGGGAGTTTCTGATCAAGTGTGATGAGATCGATCGATTGGCGATTCAGCACGTCGATCGCTGCTTGGGCCGATTCTGCGGATTGGATGTTGAAGAAGGGACGGAGAATGACTTTCAACGCATCGCGGGGTCCGGCCTCGTCGTCGATAACGAGGACGGTCGGTTTTTGCGTCGGTTTTTCAGGTACGGAGGAAATGCCCATATACTGCTCATGTACCCCGATATACGTATTCTGTCAAGCAAAACATATTCCTTTTCAGCTACTTATGCGTAGAAACTCTAGTGGATGTGGTGATGCAGGGTCAGACCCCTATATCTAGTTTCCACGTATGGGGATTTACGTAGACGAGAATGATTAAAAGCGGAAAATTTCGCAGCAAAATTCACGCAGTTGAAATGCAGGTGTGTCATTCCTGCCCTCCCGGTTCAGGCTCAGGAGGCGTCGTGTCATTGTCCGGACGGCCGATGCCCAGGGTGTCCATTCGATACTTGAGCATGCGCCGGCTGATGCCGAGCTGCGCGGCGGCGTGAGTTTGCACATAGTTGTTCTTTTTCAAGGCGTCTAGGATGATCTCGCGCTCGAATTCCATAACGGCCTTTTCCAGGGAGAGGCGGCCGGCCAGGGTGTCGTCTCGCAAAGAGGAGGAGCGGGTGTCATTGCGAAGGATGGTTGGAAGATGTTCGGGCGTGACGACCTCTGAACCCTTCGACCAGATGAACGCCTGTTCGATGATGTTTTCCATCTCCCGCACATTTCCAGGCCACGGATAGCGGGTCAGGAGGTCGATCGCTTCCTTTGAAAAGTCCTGGTGCGGCCGGTTGTCCTCATCAATCCGCTTGGAGAGGAAATGCTTCGCCAACAGCGGGACGTCCTCACCGCGATCGCGAAGCGGGGGCAGGTATAGCGCAATCACATTGATCCGGTAGTAGAGATCCTCCCGGAACTGTCCTTTCCTGACCAGGTCTTCGAGGTTCTTGTTGGTTGCGGCGATAATCCGAACGTCGACCTTAATGGCCTGCACGCCGCCGATCCGTGTAAATTCGCGCTCTTGGAGTACCCGGAGCAGCTTGGCCTGCGTCATGGCACTGAGGTCACCGATCTCGTCGAGGAATAACGTCCCGCTGTTGGCGAGCTCGAATTGGCCTACACGGCGAGCCGTAGCATCCGTGAACGAGCCCTTTTCGTGGCCGAACAACTCGCTTTCAATCAATGTCTCGGGAAGGGCGGCGCAGTTCAATGCCACGAAGGGGCGGTCTCGGCGTCCGCTGTTGTAGTGGAGGGCCTTGGCGACCAGTTCCTTGCCAGTGCCGCTTTCGCCGGTGATGAGGACGGTGGTCCGGCTATCGGCGACCTGTTCGATTTTCCCGTAAATCTCCTGCATCGGGCGGCTTTTGCCGATCAAGTTATGGAAGGCATACCGCTGGGTGACCTGCGCGCGGAGCTGTTTGACTTCGCGCTCGAGCTCCTGAGAGTTGAGCGCCCGGTTGACGACGATCCGGAGTTCTTCCACGTCGAATGGCTTGGAGAGATAGTCTGCCGCTCCGAGCTTCATCGCGTCGACCGCCGTTTTGACGGACTTGGTACCGGTCAGCATGATGACGGGGGTAGGATTCTGCTCCGTCCGAAGTGCCTGAAGGACAGACAAACCGTCAGTACCGGGGAGAATCACGTCGAGCAAGACGACGTGCGGCGCTTCCTTATGGAACAGATCAAGGCCTTCCTGGGCGTCGGCGGCCTGAATGACCTCATAGACCGGCTCAAGGACGGCTTTGAGCGAAGCCCTGACGCGAGCCTCGTCATCGACCAAGAGCACTCGCTTCTTTACGCTCGAGTCACTGCCGTTTTTTGATGTCATGATGGAATCGCTGGGAGGTTGACCAGAAATGTTGTACCGCTGCCGGCGACGCTCTTCACCTGAATTTCGCCCTGGTGCTCCTCGATGATCTGGTGCACGATCGTCAACCCCAGGCCGGTGCCTTCGTGTTCGCCGCTCTCGTGCTTTGTCGTGAAGAACGGATCAAAAATATGCTCGAGATTCGCCTCGGAAATGCCCTGCCCTGTGTCC
>DASUXH010000066.1:0-4579 GCA_036378015.1 Nitrospira sp.
CCAAGCCACGGGCCATCTCGTCTTTTATCGTCCGGACGGGCGGCGCATTCTGGCCACGGATCCTTCCGGCAATGCGCTGCACGAGTGCGACTGGGGCTTGGATGAAAAGGGCCAGACGGTACTTGTTCGTGCCAGGATTAGATTGGACTGGGGGGCCTGGGTGGGTCTCAAGCCTTCCGGACTGGTCAATGAAACCTCGCTGAATCTTGCAACAAGGCCCGGCTGGCAACGGCTCGCTGCCGACGATCTTCGGGCCATGGCTGCACAGGCCTTGCGAGTGCCGCTTGATGAGATCCGCTGGTTTTATCGCGACGAGGACTTGTCCATCAGCCCGACGGGAATCGCCACGATCCGTCATCGAAAAGATGCCTGGTATGTGCTCGAGCAAGGACATTTTGATCAAGCCCGTTTCATGTCATGTATGGGGGCGATGCACTGGGCCTCCGTGGATTTCCTGCCGGTGGTCGAACTCTTCAAATCATTGCTGCCGGGAACGGGGTCTGCCGCGTTTGAACTGATTCGTGGTCTCTATGACGACCAGAATGAAGGCCGGCCCCATCCCTTGCCCCTGCGGTACCGCGGAATTCCGGCGTATCCTTCCGAGGCTGCGTTTCGTCTCTTTAAAAGCTTTTTCGTTCCCCAGGCGCCGCCGGGGAAGGATGCGCTGTCCGTATTTATGGATCCCACCAAGGCCCATCAGGTTGAGTGGCTTCCATCGGCGACTCCGCCCACGCGCTATTTCGACCATTCTGCACACATCTGCCTGACGATCCAGCAGCACGAACTTCAGAAGGTGACGCTTGCCGAAGACGACGCGGGTTTGTCGTTCATGAATCCAAAAGGCCGAGCGTTTCTTCCCTTCGACCGGGCCGCGCATGCCGTTCATGGGCGGATAGTCCTCAAAGATCGCGACACGGAAACGACGCTTCCGACCATCCTGCCGCCGGCCGTCAACGACGACCCCACGCCTTCTTCGTCCTTCCCAGTCAGTCCCCTCGACTGGAGGTCGCTGTTTGCGGATGGCATGCCGCGCATCACATCCGGGCAGGCATATGGTGCGGTGTTGTTGTATCCGGACGACGAGGCCCCCATCGGCGAATTGGCCGCTCAGCCATTCGTGGCCGATTATCTGGAGGACCTGGCCGAACGGGATCGCACGATCGGCCGACTCCTGGCGCAGGCCAACCGCGTGTTGATTCATAACGGGGATGCCGTCATCGCGACCTGCATTGCTTTTGATCGGCCTCGCGACTATACCGTGTTTGTTCGAGAGCCGGCGTTTGCACAGAAACAAGCGCAGCAACTTTGGACGACGTCCGCTCAGCTTCGCCGTTGGGATTGGCTGAAGGCGATTCGATTCCTTCCCATTGAGCGCGCGCGAGGGGTAGGCCCTTCACCTGAGACCTTTGATGTCGCGTATCAATGGTTGCCGCTCGGCCTGCAAGACCGTCAGGTCGCGGCCATGACGGGATTGCGTCGTGCGCTGCGGCCAGGAGGCCATGCGTTCCTCACCGGTCCTGCAATGCTTCGTGAACACTGGAAGGGCGCGGGCTTTCAGTTGTTGTGGGAAGAACGTGTCGAGCAATTGCCGACGTTTCGGATGCATAGGGCCATCTTGCCGAAGGCGCGCTTACAAGATGAACTCACATTGTATTTCGTCCAAGCGGCTGAAGCCGGGAAGATTCCTTCAATTTGAGCCGGATCGCTTGACAGTTTTGAGCCGGCCTCAGTAAGATAACGCAACCTTTAACGCTCATCCTGTGAGGTGGGCAAGGAGTACAACATGGCTGGTCGCCCGGCGACAACCTACCACCTTCTCATCCGGTCGCGGTGAGGAGGTTTTTTTATGTCTGAATCCCCATTGAGACCGTCGACATCTTCCCCCCGTCACCAAGAACGGGTCGTGATGGAGTCCGGCGACATCGCGCGGGCCATGACCAGAATCGCCCACGAAATTCTCGAGCGGAACAAAGGGTTGAAAGAATTGGCCCTAGTTGGAATCCGCACCGGCGGCGTGCATTTGGCCCACCGGCTTGCGCGGCGTCTCCAGGACATCGAGGGTGCCGCGGTCCCCATCGGAGAGTTGGACATCACGTTATATCGAGACGACTTGGCGCTTCGGAAAGAACAACCGGTGTTGCGCAGGACGTCCGTGCCGTTCGATATCTCAGGTAAAATCATCGTGCTCGTCGACGACGTCCTCTTCACCGGACGGACGATTCGGGCGGCCATGGACGGCCTAATCGACCTCGGCCGGCCAGCGGAGATCCAACTGGCCGTGTTGGTTGATCGCGGGCACCGGCAATTGCCGATTAAGGCGACATACATCGGGAAAAATATTCCGACTTCACGCGAGGAAAACATTCAAGTCCTGCTGGAAGAGGTGGGGGACGACGACCGGGTCATCATTCTGAAGCCGTGAAGGAGATGGCGCGATGAGTCTGAAGCGAAAAGATCTTCTGAGTTTGGCTTCCTTGTCGGCTGAGGAGATTACGCTGATTCTTCAAACGGCCGATTCGTTCAAAGAAGTCACCGGCCGCGAAATCAAGAAAGTGCCCGCGTTGCGCGGCCGTACCGTCGTGAACCTGTTCTTCGAACCGAGCACGAGAACCCGGACGTCGTTTGAGCTGGCGGCCAAGCGGTTGAGCGCCGATGTCATTAATTTCTCTCCTTCCTCGAGCAGTGTCGTCAAAGGCGAAACTCTGCTCGATACGGCGCGAAATATCGAGGCGATGCAGGCCGACATCATCGTGCTCAGGCATTCGTCGGCCGGCGCAGCGGAGACGCTGGCGCGTGGAGTGAAAAGCTCGGTGATCAACGCCGGTGACGGATGGCACGAGCATCCGACACAGGCGTTGCTCGACTTGTACACGATTCGGGAGCGGGGGTTGCCGTTTGCAGGGCTTCGCGTCGCCATCGTCGGAGACGTGTCGCACAGCCGCGTTGCCCGTTCCAATATTCATGCGCTCTCGAAATTGGGCGCCGAGGTCCGGGTTGTGGGACCCCCTACGATGATTCCGAAAGGCATCGAGAAACTGGGCGCGACCGTGTTCTATAACCTCGATGAAGCCTTGCGCGGCGTTCAGGTCATCATGATGCTGCGGTTGCAGTTGGAACGACAGGGCCGCGCCCTGTTTCCGACGATACGGGAATATGCGCGCCTGTATGGACTGACGGCGGATCGCGTGAGACTTGCCGAAGCCGGCGCAATCGTGATGCATCCCGGCCCCATCAATCGAGGCGTGGAGATCGCCCCGGAAGTGGCGGATAGCCTTTCATCGGTGATTTTGGACCAGGTCGCCAACGGTGTCGCCGTACGAATGGGAATCCTCTATCTGATGTCCGGCGCCAACTAGAGCGACGTTCGAATCCGGAGGATTGCAACGCATGGCCATTGTGATTCAAGAGGGGCACATTCTTGACCCGGGGCGGTTTAATGCCGTAGGCGATCTGGTGATCGACGAGGGCAAAATTGTGGCGATCGGTCAGGGAGTCAAGGTGCCCCCGGGCGCCACGAGGGTCCCGGCCAAGGGTAGGCTGGTGGTTCCGGGATTCATCGATCTTCACGTGCATTTTCGTGAACCGGGTTTCGAGTACAAGGAAACGATTGCGAGCGGCGCCGCATCCGCGGTCGCAGGAGGATTCACGACGGTCTGTTGCATGCCCAATACGGATCCCGTGAACGATAACCAGGCGATCACCGAGTTCATGCTGGAGCGGGCGCGGGCCGCAGGCCTCGCGAACGTGTTGCCGATCGGCGCGATTACGAAAGGCTCTGAAGGAAAGGAGCTGGCCGAAATCGGCGACCTGCGCCGAGCCGGCTGCGTGGCGATTTCGGACGACGGGAAACCGGTGATGAACAGTCTCGTGATGCGCCGAGCGATGGAATACGCTCTCGCGTTTGATATCCCCGTCGTCGATCATTGTGAGGATCTGCATCTGGCCGAAGGCGGATGCATGAACGAAGGGTTGATTTCGACCGAACTCGGCCTGCCGGGCATTCCGGCGGCGGCGGAAGACGTCATGGTCGCGCGCAACGTGTCATTGGCTGAATTGATCGGCGCCCGCCTGCATCTGGCGCACATCAGCACGGCCGGTTCCGTGCGCATGGTGCGTGAAGCCAAGGCGCGCGGCATTAAGGTGACGGCGGAGGCCTGTCCGCATCATTTTACGTTAACGGAAGAGGTGGTCCGCGGCTTTAACACGCTGGCGAAAATGAATCCGCCGCTTCGCACGTGGCAGGATGTTCACGCCATCAAGGAGGGCTTGCGCGACGGCACGATCGACGTCATTGCCACGGACCATGCGCCGCATGCCACCCAGGAGAAGCAACAAGGATTTACGGAAGCGCCGTTCGGCATCGTCGGACTGGAAACGGCGCTGTCGCTCACGCTGGCACTGGTCGAAGAAGGAGTGCTGTCGCTGGAATCGGCGATCGAGAAGTTGAGCGCCGCCCCGGCAAGGGCCTTTGGCCTGGCCAAAGGAACGCTGACTGTGGGAGCCGACGCAGACGTGGCGATCATCGATCCGCAGGCTCACTGGGAGGTCGATCCCGGGAAATTCCGCTCGAAGAGCCGCA
>DASUXH010000067.1:0-4538 GCA_036378015.1 Nitrospira sp.
TGTCGATTGGTCTGATGCGCTATTTGGGTATCGGATCGGCGATCCCAAGGCCGATCTCTCCCTCGACGACCGAGATAACGTCGGCTCGATTCCCAAATGTGTGGTCGTCGATCAGGCGTTCACCTGGGGCGGCGACCAACTGTTGCGGACGCCCTGGGATCGGACGGTGATCTATGAAGTGCACGTGCACGGCTATACCGCCCGGCATCCGGCTGTCCCTAAGAACCTGCGCGGCACCTATGCGGGACTCGCGGCCCCGGAAGTGATCGAGCATCTGCAGCAAGTGGGCGTGACGGCCGTCGAACTCCTCCCCGTCCATCATTTCGTCCGCGACAAGCACCTCGTCGACCGCGGCCTCACCAATTATTGGGGCTACAACTCCATGGGGTTTTTCGCGCCTGACATCCGCTATGCGAGCGCGACCTCGCCCGATCGCTCCCATCACGTATGGGAGTTCAAGACGATGGTCAAGGCGCTCCACAACGCCGGCATCGAGGTCATCCTCGACGTCGTCTACAACCATACGGGAGAAGGCAATCATCTCGGTCCGACGCTGTCGTTCCGCGGGATCGACAATGCCTCGTACTACCGGCTGGTCCCCGACCTGCCGCGCTACTATCAGGACTACACCGGCTGCGGCAACACCCTGAACGTCCGCCATCCCCGCGTCCTGCAACTCATCATGGACAGCCTGCGGTACTGGGTGCTCGAAATGCATGTGGACGGCTTCCGCTTCGATCTCGCTTCCACGCTGGCGAGGGAACTGCACGACGTGGACCGACTCAGCGCGTTTTTTGACATCATTCATCAAGATCCGGTGCTCTCGCAGGTGAAGCTGATCGCGGAACCCTGGGACTTGGGAGAAGGCGGCTACCAGGTCGGCAACTTTCCGGCCGGCTGGGCCGAGTGGAACGGCTTGTATCGCGATACGATCCGTCGCTACTGGAAAGGCGACGGCGGCCAAGTGGCGGAGTTGGGCTATCGGCTCTCCGGAAGCAGCGATCTCTATGAAGGCGGCGGCCGGCGTCCCCACGCCAGCATCAATTTCGTTACGGCGCACGACGGATTCACCTTGCACGATCTCGTCTCGTATAACCACAAACACAACGAAGCCAACGGGGAAGACAACCGTGACGGCACCGACGACAATCTCAGTTGGAACTGCGGCGTGGAGGGACCGACGACGAAGCCGTCGGTCGTGGCGCTCCGCGAAAGACAAAAGCGCAACATGCTCGCCACGCTGCTCTTGTCCCAGGGGGTTCCGATGCTCTGCGGCGGCGACGAGATGGGGCGGACGCAGCGCGGCAATAATAACGCCTACTGCCAGGACAGCGAGATCAGCTGGGTGGACTGGACGCTGAGCAAACCGCAACAGGCGCTCCTCACCTTCACCAGGGCCCTCATCGCGCTGCGGCAGAAACATCCGGTGTTCCGGCGCCGCCGGTTCTTTCAAGGCCGCCGCATCCGGGGAGCGGAAGTCAAAGATCTTTACTGGCTGCGACCCGACGGCAAAGAGATGACGGATGAAGATTGGGCTCAGGGCTATGTCCGCTGCCTGGGCGTCCGCTTGGCCGGCGACGCGATGGACGAGAAAGATTCAAAGGGCAGACCGCTTCTCGACGAAACCTTCGTCCTCCTGCTCAATGCACACCACGAGCCGAGGCCGTTCACGCTGCCCGCGCACAAGCGCGGCGTGCGATGGCAACCGGTCTTCGACACCGCCCTTTACGATAAGGGCGGAAAGCCGGTCACGCTCTTGAGAGGGGGCGACCAGTACGATCTCGAAGCCCGCTCACTCGCCCTGCTCCGCTTGCGCCCGAAACAACCCCCGGTCTCATAAATGCGCGCCTTTCCTTTTTCCCGCTACGACCAAGGAGATGAGCATGAGAGGGATCTTCCGAATTGCTCTGACGTTGCTGGTATGTAGTGTTGCCGGCGGAGTGATGGCCGCCGAACGAGGCAGTCCGGCAGAAGCTCAAGCCATGTTGGAGAAGGCCATCGCACACTACAAACAGGCGGGCCGAAACCAAGCCTTCTCCGACTTCACCAAAAAACAGCCGCCGTTTGCCGACCGGGACTTGTATGTCGTCTGCCTGGCTGCGGATCACAAGATCGTTGCGAACGGAGGATTTCCCCACCTCGTCGGGAATTCTGCAGACCAGCTGAAGGACGCCGACGGGAAGCCGCTTGGGGCATCACTGTGGGGAGCAGCCGGTAAAGGCGATGGGTCTGTCCGCTACCGGTGGATGAATCCCCTCAGCGGCAAGACCGAACCGAAAATCAGCTTCGTTCAGAAAGTCGGTGAAGACATCTGCGCCGTCGGCGCCTACACACAGTAAAAGGAGGTGGACGGTCGCCTCTGCTCCGACGATGGGTAAACCGCATGGCAGGCCGCTGCTTGGCTCCGCAACTTGCTCCGTCCTGTACTTCGTCCGAACGGACCTTCGAACAATGCTCGCCATCGCGCCTGGGAAGAGTGCACGTCTTGGCGTGCGCAGGGTGGGCGGGTGAGAACGGCGACCGCAGCGCCCAGGCCCCGCACCCATCGCAAGTCGCATGCGGCCACCATCCACCTCCAAAGGAAGAGAAAAACGAGCAAGCTTGGAGGGACCACCCCAAAGGGGGAGGCGATTCCCCCTCGCACGAGGAAGGCGAGGCCGACAGGGATGGGGTAGCCTTGAGAGGAAGCGTTCGTGGAGAGCCTGCCTTTATGGATACAGTGCAAGTCATAGAAAGCACCGTAGCCCTGGACACTGCCGAAAGCTGCGAACATGGCGGCGGTGTAGGACAAGTTCAGGAGGACTACTTAGACCGCCGCGGCGCCGTACGGGCGCCGGTGGAATGTCCGGTCAGCTTCATTTCGGAAGAACGTTTCGACAACTGGTCAGCGAGAGAAGGCAGGCTCCGCGATCTTTCGAAAACCGGATGCCGGATTTGCAGCCAGCATCCGCCCGAGCCGGGCAGTCAAATCACCCTCATCCTGCCTCTACCGGACGGCATGCCGCCCATTCGTCTGATCGGTACCACCGTGTGTCACGTGCGCTCGAATGAGTTCGGGGCCAAGTTCCAGACACTCACCCCGGAAGAACGAAGACGCATACAGGCCATCATCTTCAAGTACGTGACCTGGTCCCCCTATGCCCTCCGCCGCCCGGCCTTCCTAATCCTATAGATTCTCCCCAGCACGCCACTCCTCAGTCTTCAAGGCTGGGTCGAACGAGGATTGGTCCGTAGACCAGTGCGAACAGTATATAGGCCCCGCTCCAACCGACGGCCGCCAGGATGAGCATCAGGTTGGACCAAGCTGCCGGCGCGTCCGCGGCCGGCGCCAACACTCTGAAGATCGCGCCAACGTTCACCAGTACATACATCGCTGCGGTGGTGAGATCTGCATGCCGCGGGCGGCCCGTATGACCCAAACTCGCGCGCGTCATGACTCCAAGTGTCATCGTTCCGACAGCGCCGGTCGTAAGGACATGCACGGCATTCGCGGCGGGCAGCACGCCGAGCACCGCACCTCCGAGAGCAAGCAACGACAGCGCCAACCACCCATAGCCTACAGAGAGGACCCATACCAACGGCTCGCGCCAGGCCAACCACCCCCGCCACCGCGCGACACGAATGAGATTCGCCGCGCCGGCCGCAACGAATAACACTCCCGCTGCATGGCCCTCGGGTTGGACGATCCACGTCAAAGCCGCGGCGAGAACCAGCAGCATCGATAGGCCATCGAAGCGGGAAAAGGATGCAGGATGCCCGGCGTTCTCCTGCCCGGCCAAATATTCGCCAGTAAATGCAGGAGTTACTCGGCCGCCAATAAACGTCAACAACAAGAGGATGATCGACAGCGTGACACGCTCAGGCACGTCGGTCGAGATCCCGCGCAGCGCCAGTACATGAAATAGAAGATTGGCGCCGGCATACAAGGTGATCAAAAGACCGATGGCCGACCGATTCCAGATTCGCGCTGAGGCAATCTCGCGCCAGACCACGGCAGCCAACGAGAAGAGAAAGGCGGCATCCACTATCGCGGCGACCACTGGAACGGGCATCGGAAAAGCGACGATCACTCGGCCGGCCAGCCACAAGACCGCCAACGAGACCAAGAGGGTACCTCTCACGGGAACTCGCCCGGTCCAGTTGGGAATCGCGGTCAGAATGAATCCGGCCATCGCGGCCGGCAGAAAGCCGAAGAGCATCTCATGGACATGCCACTCGCGCGCGGGATAGAGGAAGTTCGAGCCGATGGCGCCGGTGACGATCAGGATCCAGGCCGGCACAGCGATGCCGGCGAACGACGCGGCACCTAAAAAAAATGGCCTGAACCCGTAAGAGAAAAACACAGGGCCATCGTAGGAAGGAACGCTCGGCTCATCGGTTGCTCCAGGCTGGGCAACACGTATTTCGATCGGCTTGCCTGACACGCCGGTCATTCTCATCACCGGTCGGACCGATGTCAATTACCACCCCCTGCCAGCTCTACAACACAAGCTCGCAAGGCTGAACGAACGCTTTGATTGGGACGGGTAATCCGCACT
>DASUXH010000068.1:0-2371 GCA_036378015.1 Nitrospira sp.
GTCACGACCGTGTAGCCGAATTCCTGCAGTCGTTTCGTGACCACCTCTCGAAAGGGGCCTGCGTCCGTCGACTCCTTGTCTGAAAGGGCGATGACGTCGATCAGAACCTTGTCGACCTTTTCAAGCTTCTGCTTTTCCTCCGGTGTCAACGATTCCTGGCGGGCCCAACTTGGTGAGACGAGCAGTACGAGGAGTACGAGAGCCGAGAGTGCCAACGGCTTCATGAATGCCTCCCATCATCGAGCGATGATACAGATGAATTGATAGCGATAACTGCTCAGAAACCATGGCTATAACTCTACCGAAGAGCCAACGATCACGGCAAGTTCCACGTTGAAGCGCTTTGGAGCTCGACAGTATAATCGCCCGCATGCTTTCGGACAGCACGATAGGCTTTATCGGCGCGGGGAACATGGCTGAGGCGCTGATCGCTGGCCTGCTGCATGCTAAGCGACTGACCCCGGCTCAGCTCTACGCGTCGGATATTGATCAATCGAGGCTCGCCTGGCTTCATCACACCTATGGGATCCGAACGGTCCCGACGAATTCTATTGTTGCGCGGGAGGCCGACATACTGGTCCTCGCGGTGGAACCGCAGATCCTCGATGAGGTTCTCGCCGAAATCGCCGATGGAGTGGGCGAAGAGACGCTGATCATTTCGGTCGCCGCGGGGTATCCGATCGCACGGATTGCCCGGGGTCTGTCGGGACAGGAGAGGATCGTGCGTTCGATGCCGAACACACCATCGCTTGTTAGGGAGGGGGTGACCGCGGTGGCCTATGAAGATCGGCTGCCTGCGAGCGATGCGGCTGCCACCCGAACATTGTTTGAATCGATCGGGCAAGTGGTCAGGGTAGAAGAGCGATGGCTCGATGCGGTGACCGGGTTAAGCGGAAGCGGCCCGGCATATGTCTATGTCATGATCGAAGCGTTGGCGGACGGTGGCGTAAACATGGGATTACCCCGTGGGACGGCACAACTCCTGGCGGCGCAAACGGTGTCGGGGGCGGCGCGTCTCTTTCTGGATTCTCATGAGCACCCCGGCGTCCTGAAAGACCGTGTGGCTTCTCCGGGCGGGACCTCGGTCGCCGGTCTGCATGAGTTGGAGCGGGGCGGTCTTCGGGCGGCGTTGATGTCGGCGGTCGAAACAGCCGCGCGGCGATCTCACGAGCTTGGACTTGGAATGGATTTTTAACAAGGAGAACGACACCGTGCAATACTGGGTCAAGATCGTGTTCGTCGATAATCAAGAACTCGTGGTCAAGGACGCGATCAGGCACACCATCAGCGACGACATGGAAGTCCTTGAGGTGGATTCGGCAAAAGAAGTGATCATTGTGCCCATGAAGCAGATCAAGTATCTGGCCTGCGACGCGACCGTGTTTGCAAATAAACCAAAGGTTTAGGCATTGCAGATCTAGCCACTAGCGCTCCATCGCAAACCCACCCGGCCTCGTTACAGGCAAGCGCTCCGTTCAACAACCCTGGCGACCGCATCGTTCATTCGCAAGGAGTGCCATGATTCCAGCTCAATATCAGCATCCCAAGTTTCGGCAATGGCTTGTTTCAGTTCATGAAGCGGTGCGTTGATGGTTCGTAAGAATTCGCCATGGGGTCTGTCGCCTCGGTAGTCCGGCTGTCGCTTAGGTTGCTTCAAATATCGAGAGATTATTTCGGCCTGCATCCTGTAGAGCACCGTGCCATGAAACAAAAGGGCTTTTCGCGTTCGCCGCTGAGCACTGCCAGCTATTTTCCGATCTCCAACCGTCAGATCACTCATGCCTTGCATGGTAATGGCCGGCTGCCATCGAGAAAGCGCTTCGGCAATACGCAGCAAGACAAATCTATTTGTCAGGCGAATATCTCGTAAATCGTTATGCAGACCAATGGGCAGCACGACGGCATAAGAAAGACACCCAGGCCCTTGTAAGACCGTACCGCCCCCACTCGCCCGCCGCAAGATTGGTACCTGATCTTGTCGGCAAACTTCAATCTGGACGTCGTCAATGAGGCTGGAAGAACGCCCCAATACGACAAAGTGGCGATCGCTTTCCCAGAAACGAAGGACCGGCTGGTATTCGCTTTCCTCGAGTCCATTCAGTAAGGCTTCATCCAGGGCGAGGTTCTCGACGGGGGACGGGAGGGTGAGGTCGAGAAGACGAAATGAAACCATATCCATGCCTCGTTCAAATGAGGGAGTCTGCATCATGAGCGCTTAAGTGGGCTGCACCTGTACAATTACCTTGCCCATGGGACCCTCAGCCAACCGCCTGAATCCTTCTTTCACCTTCTCAAAAGGAACGATAATATCTATCTCTGCCTGTCGCCCGATTGACTGCAGTCGGTCGACGATCTCTTTCCATATGGTTTG
>DASUXH010000069.1:0-2888 GCA_036378015.1 Nitrospira sp.
TTTCGATCTTGATCCCACGACTGTCTGCCTTGACTTCGATGAAATACAAACAGGAAGACACAATGTCGTTGACGTCCTCCTCCGTCAGCTTCGGTTCCATGTAACGGGCGTAATCCAGGATCTCCTCGATCAGCCGCTCGATTCGATACACGTCGTCGAGCACGATGCGGCTGAATTCACGAATAAAATCAGGGTCATCTTTCCGTTCAGGGGCAAGCTGGATAAACGTCTTGATGGACGTCAGAGGATTACGGATTTCATGCGCAAACCCTCCGGCGATGGTTTCAAGCGACCTTAAGCGATCCGTCCGCTTCATCAAGGCGTGCGAACGGTGCAGGTCTTCCAAAAGCATGCTGGTATCGAGCGCATTCGTGGCAGTTTGAGCCAGGGCGTTGAGCAAGGACGCGATTGACGTTTCGTCGTTCCCCGGAGCACCGGTTGCGCCAAGGAGCGAAAACGCAATAAGCCTTCCCCGGCTGACGTGGGGCAGCTTCCGTTCGGCGCGCATACCTGCGAGCGCGCTATCCAATGCCGCGCGGCAGCCATTGTGGGGCTCGGCCATTCCCGAGAGGGCATGACCGGGAGACAGGTGTTGCGCGATCGTATGGGTCAGCGGCAAGGTGGCGGGAAAACAGGATTCCGCGGTCTGGCCGATCAAGCCGGCGCGCCGAAAATGCTCATGCTCGCGATCCAAGAGATAGAGGGCGCCGTGAGAGGTGCCGCCCACGCGGCAGAGCTCCTGAATGATGCGTTCTGATAGGGCGCCGAGATCGGTCATCGCCCCGATTTCGGTGGAAAAACGAGTCACCAAATCCAGGAGATTCGTGGATGAAATCGTCGACGCTAAGGCCATCTCGGTCGGTCGTACGCTCATAGAGAGAAGGACGCGCCGCTATGCACGAGTCATCGTCGACAGGATCGGGTTAACTCATCAATGCACGTGATGTGCAAAGTTGTACAGCCAGGGGAGTATACACTGGCCTATCGAAGGGAGCCAGAGGAATTCTGTTTCCCGACAATGACGACCAGGGCCTGGCCGTCAAAGATGGGAAGGATCCGGAAGGATGCGATACCGCTTTGTCTCAGGAGCGCCGCAAGACGCTCTTCATCGAATGCGTGGAGGATCCCCTGACGGATCCCTTCCCGCAGTCGGGCACAATAGTGGAGGAGCGGTTGGGCTTGGATGCTGAACTCATCTTGATTGGCCTGCCGGAGATGCCGCCGATAGACAGGCGAAAGATCCGTGTTCGGATGAAAGGCGGTAACGATCAGGGAGCCGTCGGCATGCAGCACACGGTGCCACTCCCTGAGGGCCACAAGCGGGGAAGGCACATAGGCCAGTGAAAGGTTGCAGACCAGCCGGCTCACCGAGCCGGGCTTGAATGGGAGAGCAGACCTCCAATCGGCATGAAGCCATGCAATCGTCAGCGGGGGCATTGCCGATAAACGACCGGTAAAGCCTGACGCAAGCTCCCGTTGAAGCACGGTCACCGCGTGACGCGCTTGGCCGATCCGATCCAACGACCGTCCGACTCCGACCATCAAGGGTGAAGGCCGGCCGGTCCAGCTGGCCTGCCCGGCGCGATAGGTGTGGTTGACCAGCGCAGCACGCGTTAAATCGCTTTGTCCCACACCCGCATCGACGAGCACGGCCCCCGGCTCGAGCGGGCTCATCAACCCGTAGAGATCATCCAGCAATTTTCGGTACTCATGCAGATTGCCGAGGTGCGGCAACTGTGCGACATGGGCCGCGCAGAGCGCTTCACGACTAATCTGCGAACCGTCATGGCATAGGAAGGTGTACTCCTGCTCTAGGCGGTGTTGGCGCGCCACAAACGGCTGGAGGGAGATTTCTTGTTCAGGTGGGGTTCTCTCCACGGGAATCACCGCGGCAATCTGCTCGAGCAGTTGGTTGAAAGCGGCCGGCGCCGTTCCCTGAACGTCCAGGTGCCGATTGTGGACCCGCGACGAGATGTTTACGAGCCGAGTGTGGGCGCCCAAGGCGGTGATGAAGGCGTGCGGGAGGTCGGTGGGCGGCAAAGCGGTGGAATCCACGGGGCTTGTGGCGATGCACAGAGGGGAGCGAATGAGCCGCAGATCGGCAAGCGTGGATTCGAGATCGGCATAGCGACCTGCAATTGCATCGCCCACGAACTGATCCAAATTGACGCTCAACCCGAACAGATTACAAATGCCGCGCCGCAGGCCGAACTGGTAATCGGCGATGAGATCGTGTCCGTGAACCGTCAAGAGCAGGCTGGCGACATCGATGGCTGGATTCACCAAAAGGAGCAGACTCAGGGGGCGCGCATGCGCGGCCGTCTTCAAGGCAGCACGTGACGCCAGGTCGCTGGCGACCACGACGACCGGCGCTTGCGGCCAGGTGTGCCGTACAAACTCCATGACCTTTTCAAGATCATGCTGCATGCTGCGCAATGTCGTCTGTTGCAGCTCCCCCTCGCTGTTCCCGAGATGATTAGTCGGATCGTAGCGAAGGACGCGGAGACCATGTTCGGCCAAGTAATAGCTGAGCGCGGTGTAGTCCGAGGCGGTTTGCCCATAGCCCGGAGCGATGATGATCGTGGGACAGTTGGGATCCGTCAATTGGGTGAGATGGTCGTCCGTGATCGCAATGGTCTGACCACGAGCGTTGCGGCATTCGCGAGCCACGCTGAGCACCGGTGCCGCCGTGGAAAGCGCCTCGCCGGCTCTCTGGGCGCGCAGGTGTTGCCTGATCACACGGTTCAACTCGCGTTCCGCATAAGGCGTCAGAGGCTCAAAACGGAGGCCGGCCCGCACTGCGCCGGCTCCGTACGGCGCAAAGGCTCCAGGCGCCGCCGGATCGGCAAACGCCCAAACGATGCGTGCCGCCAGCGTGGCATCCGGCG
>DASUXH010000070.1:0-4569 GCA_036378015.1 Nitrospira sp.
TTGATGCTGCCCCGTCCGTAGATCAGTTGAGGGACTAGGCGCAGATTTCGATACATGGTATCGCCTTGACGCTTCACATTAGCGAAATGGAAACCGCTCCGTCACGACCTGCTCGAACTCGACCGCTTGTTCGGGTGTGTCGATCTCGATCAGCGCTTCCTTGGTGACTCCGACCTTGATTCGGTACCCGCGTTCCATGGCGCGGAGCATCTCCAATTTCTCGACCTGTTCGAGCCTGCCCGGCCGAAGGGCGCAGAAGCGCTCGAGGAAGGAGGCGGTGTAGGCGTACAGCCCAAGATGAATGAGCACCGGAATTCCGGCTGCGACTTCGGCGTCGAAGGCCCCATGGGTATCGCGCAGGTACGGAATCGGCGCCCTCGAAAAATAGATCGCATAGCCCTTGTCGTCGCAGACGAGCTTGACGTGATTCGGATTGTGGTAGTCCTTATCGTAACGCAGCGGCGTACCGAGCGTCGCCATCTCCGTCTCTTGTGAAATCAGCTCAACCAACTGCCGGATCTGCCCGCCGGTAACGAGTGGCTCGTCGGCCTGGACATTGATCACATTCTTCGCGTTCAGGCGCCGGTTCGCTTCGGCGATCCGGTCGGTGCCACAGGTATGCGCCGGATCCGTCAGGATCGCTTCATAGCCGTCCCGACGGAGCACCTCGGCAAGGGATTCATGATCAACGGCAAAAAACAGAGGAATATCCGGCGCCTCTTTTTTGATGCGGTCGGCCGTCCACACGATGACCGGTTTGCCTTTGATCTTATGGAGCAGTTTTTTTGGAAAGCGTGTCGAGCCGATACGGGCCGGAACGATAATGGCGACGTTCATCGAATTCTGCTTTCGAATGGCAAAACGGAGACGGGATCAGGCCAAAGCGGATTTCATCCGCGCGAGTCTATCACGCACCTGTTCCGGCGTCCACCGCAGTTTGATCAGCATGGAAACGGTTCGGCTCATGAATGCATCGGACTGAGGCAGCGAGATTTTCGTCAGGTCAGTACCGTATCCACATCGGTCGATGGCCAGCCGCGCCGGCGACGCCAGCGTTTTGATGTGATCCCATTTCCGATGATAGTGCCAATTGTTGTCGTACCAGTAAAAGCATCCGTCCACGCCGGACGCGTTCAGTGCTTTGGCCGCCTGACGCGCCTCTTCCTCGGAAGGCAGCAGGAAACTCAAAAAGGTGGCTGAATCGCCGGACGGATCGGGCAAGGTCCGAAACTCGAGGCGAGGAAGGCCTGCAAGCCCTTCTTTGAGGATGGCTTTATGGCGGCGCTGTAGTTCCAGGATATGATCCAATCGCTCGAGCTGCGCGACACCGATCGCCGCATGCAGCTCACTCAGTCGGTAGTTCATCCCGATGTGCGGATGTTGATCCGCCCCCCGATCGGCTCCCAGATGATCATGACCATGATCGGTAAACGCTTGAGCCAGGCGGTGGACCGCCTCGTCGTCGGTCAGAACGGCCCCTCCTTCCCCGCAGGTAATCGTTTTCACATAGTCGAACGAGAAACAGGCCGCTTTCCCGAAGGTGCCGAGGGCTCGCCCGCGGAACGTCGCTCCGGCCGCCTGGGCCACGTCTTCAATGAGCGTGAGGTGATGTCTGCGGCAGAGCTCTTCCAGCGCGTCGATCTGCGCCATAGCGCCGCACATGTGCACCACCAGAACGGCTTTCGTCTTCGGGGTGATGGCCCCTTGCACCGACCGTGGGTCCAGACACAGGGTTTGGTTGATCTCCGCAAAGACGGGAATGGCGCCCGCCAGCAAGACGGTTTCCAGATCGGCGACGAACGTGAACGGCGGAAGGATGACCTCGTCACCCGCGCCTACGCCGCAGGCGGCTAATGCCGTGCTCAGAGCCGCAGTACCGCTCGAGCAAACATGTGCATAGCGGGCTCCAAACCGCGCCGCCAAGCGCTGCTCCAATTCGCGGCATTTCCATTGGCCGTTTCTGGCTCCGTCGAAGCCATAGCGCATCAAGACGCCCGAATCGAGGACCTCTTGGACGTGCCGTCGCTCGTCTTCGCCGATGAATTCAAACCCCGGCATGCTGCTCCCTTGTCACAACGCTCCCGCCGCTTGGGCTTCCTTGACGAAGGATTCGATGCAGTCCCGAACGCCGTGTTCGATCAGCGATCCGGTTTTGAGCCAGTCCTTCACTTGTTGTTGCTCCGACCGGCAGGAGGTTGTGAACGATGGATTTCCTTCGCGCGCGATGAGGAACGAGGTCTCAATCTTGAAGAGTTGATCGTGCTGGCCGACATAATCGAGATAAAACTGCTCGATGTTGCCGGAAACGGCTCTTGAGGAATCCACGCGCGGTTCATAGCCGGCGAGGATGAGCTCTTTCATCAGCGCAGCTGCGAAAAACTCGCCGATATCCTGCGAAAGATATAGGAGCTCGGGGTCCTTCTGCCCTGATTCGACTTCCTTTTGCCGCATGAGGCCGGTCGGATGCCCGGCATACGTAAAGACAGCCACTCGGACTGGGCCCGCGCCTTTGAATGACGCCGAAGGATGATAATCCAAATACAATACACGCGGACAGCCGGTCAGCACCGTCACAGCCAGAAGGGCCGCGGAGAATCGTTGGACCGTCAGACGATGTGGGGTCATGCGCGTCGGCTGTGCCGAAGCCTACGGAGAGTAGCGTCGTCTGTCAATAGCGATGGCGTGCGGAGACCGGAGGAGCCTGAGACCTTACTGAATGAGCGGCTTGGCTTGGGCGACCCGGTGAGGGTGCCTCCCTAGGAAACGCAGGCGCATGCGGTCGAGATAGAGGTAGACCACCGGCGTCGTGTAAAGCGTGAGCAACTGACTCACCAGAAGACCGCCCACAATGGCAATGCCGAGCGGCCGGCGTAGCTCAGAGCCGACCCCCGTGCCGAGAGCCAACGGCAGGGCGCCAAAGAGGGCGGCCATGGTCGTCATCATAATGGGTCGGAACCGCAGCAGGCAGGCCTCGAAGATCGCCTCGTCCGGCTGCTTGCCTTCCTTCCGCTCGGCGTCCAACGCAAAGTCGATCATCATGATGGCGTTCTTTTTGACGATACCGATCAGAAGAATGATGCCGATCAAGGCGATCATGCTCAATTCGGTCTTGAACAACAGGAGTGCCAGCAGCGCGCCTACGCCGGCGGACGGCAACGTGGAAAGAATCGTCAACGGATGGACGTAGCTCTCGTACAGGATGCCCAATACGATATAGACCGTCACCAGCGCCGCGAGAATCAGCATGGGCTGGTTGCCGAGCGAGGATTGAAAGGCGCGCGCCGTCCCTTGAAAGCGTCCCCGCACGCCGTCGGGAAGGCCGATGTCGCTCATGGCCCGCTCGATGGCCGCGACAGCGTCGCCAAGGGACAATCCCGGCGCGATTGCAAACGACAGCGTCACTCCCGGAAATTGGCCATGGTGATAGACGGAAAGGATGGTATTTGTCGGTTCGAACCGCGCCACCGCGCTCAGCGGCACCTGCGATCCGTTCCGCGAGCGCACGTAAATGTCATGCAGCGTCGCGGGATCTTGCCAGTACTGAGGAGCAACTTCCATCACCACATGGTATTGATTGAGCGGTGTATATAAAACCGCCACCTGGCGCTGTCCGAACGCATCGTACAGCGTGTCGTCGATGAGTTGGGGACTGACCCCGAGGCGCGATGCCGTCAACCGGTCGAAAACTACCAACGACTGCTGCCCTTTGTCCTGCTGGTCACTGTTCACATCGGTAATCTCGCGCAGCGTCCGCAAATGACGTTCCACTTTGGGCGCCCAGGCGTTCAATTCGGCAAGATCCACGCTCTGCAGCGTGTATTGATACTGAGCGCTGCTCGCTCGGCCGCCGATGCGCAAGTCTTGAATCGCCTGCAGGACGGTCGGCGCTCCCGGAATTTGCGCGAGCTTCGGACGCAGCCGTGCAATGACCTGATCTGAGCTCAGTTTTCGTTCATGGAGCGGCTTGAGGCCGATGAACATTCGGGCGGAATTGGTGCTTCCCGGTCCGCTGAATCCCGTTACGGTCTCGACGGCAGGATCGCTGCTGATGATGTTCAGCACTTCGGTCAATTTCTGACGTATGACGGCGAAGGAAATATCCTCCGCCGCTTGAATAGTTCCGGAAATGCGGCCGGTATCCTGTTGCGGGAAAAAACCTTTGGGAATGATGGTGTAGAGATAGACGCTCAGCACCATCATCCCAAGGGTCAAGGCCAGCATGCTGCCCGGGTGATGGAGGACCCACCCCAGGCTGCGTGCATATCCGTTTCGCATGGCGATAAACAGCCATTCACTGAAACGGTAGCAACGTCCGTGGGTGCGGGCCGCTCGGATATTCAATACCAAAGCGCACATCATGGGCGTGGTGGTCAGTGAGACGACGAGTGACATGAGAATCGCCACCGACAGCGTCACGGCGAATTCCCTGAACAACCGTCCCAACATGCCGCCCATGAATAGAATGGGCACGAAGACGGCCACCAGAGAAAGCGTCATCGAGAGGACGGTGAAGGTGATTTCCCGGGCGCCCCGCACTGCGGCTTGAAGCGGGGCCATGCCCTGTTCACG
>DASUXH010000071.1:0-2558 GCA_036378015.1 Nitrospira sp.
CGGGCGGTCGCGCCATGGGATCCCAGCCGACTCGGCGGCCACCTTGCTCGCCGAACTTGATGCCGATGGTCTGACGGTCGATCTCCATGACCAGGCCGAACGCATGGCCGCCGTTTGCCGTCGCTATCCGCTCGCTTCGGCAATGGTCACCGCCTACGATCCGGAGCAGCGCGAACAGCTGTGGAAGGCGCGGAAGGCCCTCTATCCCACGTTGTATCGCTTTGATCCGCGCAAGAAGCCGATCAATTTCGTCGACGATGTCGTGGTGCCGGCGGCGCGAATCAGCGAGCTCATCCGGTACCTCGAAGAATTTTTCGGAAGCCAGCGGGTTCCGGTCGCCATTTTCGGTCATATTGGCAACGGCAACGCGCATATCGTGCCGCTCCTCGACGTGAACGACGAGCGCGATTACCGGAAGATGGTGCAGGGCTATCATGAAATTCACCGGACCGTGTTGGATCGCTTCGGCGGCTCGATCTGTGGAGAGCACGGCGACGGGCGCGTGCGGGCTGAATTTGTGCCGGCCATGTTCGGGGCGGAGCTCTACGACCTGTTCGTGAAGGTGAAGCGCTGTTTCGATCCGGGTGGCGTGCTCAACCCCGGTGTCAAAATCAGCGACCGGCCTTTCACCGACCACATCGATCACATCCGGCTCTCGAAGACCTGCGCGACCTGCGCGAAGTGCAATGCCGTCTGTCCGGTGTATGATGTCTTCCGCTCGGAAGACATGAGCTCCCGCGGCTGGTTTGAGATCGTCACCGACAAGAACTACAGCTATTTGAATTCGAAGCGCGTGGTTGAGGCGTGTCTCAACTGTAAATCCTGCCGCACAGCCTGTCCGGCCGGCGTGGATGTCTCGCAACTGATTCTCAATCGCCGGGCGGAGCATCCGAATGCGCTTGCCGGGCTGGTTTTTCGATTCCACGCCAAGACCAAACGCTTTGCGGTCTTTTTGAAATGGATCGCAAGGTTCCAGTCTCTGTGGGACCGGCCGCTGATGCGGCGTATGTTGGACATAATCAGCCGTCCGGTGCTGAAGTATTTGGGCTCGGGCGCCAGATTGTCGTCACGGATCGCACTTCCCAAATTGGCTGTGCGGCAGTTGCGTGAGCGCCATGCCGGGCTCACCACGTCCGCCGGCGAGACGCCGCGCTCGAGGGTGGCATACTTCCATGGCTGCGCTGCCAACTACTTCGACGACGGTGTCGGCGATGCGGTCATTGCCGTTCTGCGCAAGCACAGCATTGAGCCGGATTTGCCTCCGCAACGATGCTCGGGCACGCCGATCGAAACCTATGGGCATCGAAATCTGGCGAAGGAAGGCGCTCGAGAAAACCTCAGAGCCTTCGCCGGCTACGACACGGTCGTGACCGGCTGCGCGTCCTGTACGTTGATGCTCAAGGACTACGGGACGCTTTTTGCCGGTGAGCCGGAACAATCCGCCGCCGAGGGCTTAGCCCAACGAGTAAAGCATATTGCGGAATTTGTCGCGCAATCGGCAGTTCAACCGGCGATGGCGCCTGCAGCCAAGAGTCAGCACAGGGTGACATACCATTCCTCCTGTCATCTCCGGGCGGCCGGTGTGACGAAGGAACCTCGAGCGATTTTGAAAAAATTGCCCGGCGTGGAATACGTCGAGATGCCGGATGCCGACCGCTGCGCGGGCGGCGCTGGTACGTATCTGGTCAAGGATTTCGACACCTCGCAGCGGATCGTGGCTCGCAAACGGGAGGCCGTCGAATCCAGCGGTGCGACGCTCGTGGCCACGAGCTGCCCGGCCTGTATGATCCAACTCAAGACCGGTTTACCGCCAGGTGTGGAGGTGAAGCATATCGCCCAAGTTTTGCGAGAGAGTTATGAGGCTGCGAGGCGGCGCGCCGGTGAGACCGCCTCATGACGTTGCGGAAGGTCGACTGGATCTTTATCGTGTTCGCCGTCGCGGTCGTGGTCGGCGTGGCGCTGCTGCCCACGCCGAAAGACCGGAATCCGATGGTACCAAGGACTGCCGAGCACGTCGCGATCAAATCTGAAAAGGATTGCGTCGGTTGCCACAGCGCCGGCGCGGAACGACCATTAGCCGCACGGCATCCCAAGCGGCCGGATTGTTTCCGTTGTCACGCGCGCAGCGGATGAACAGCGGAAGCCAATGTTTAAGGGGCTGCCGATTCACCATTGACCAATGACGTTTGACAAGCCTTAACATGCACGATGGCTATTAGAATCGGGAAGGAGCAAGCCGGAAATGGTAAAGGTACTTGTCTTTGGACTCACCCTTCGCCACGCCATGGGCACGCATGAGATTGAACTCGAAGTGGCGGAGACGACGACCATCAAGAAAATGATCGACGCACACCCGGATCAGTTGGGCGCCCTCATGCCGTTTATGCTTCAGCGGGAGGTGCTGGTTGCCGTCAATAAGAAGGTGGGAAGCGAAGATTCGGTTGTGAAAGACGGCGACGTCGTGAAGCTGACCCATCAATCGAAGACGTCGTATGACGGCGTCCGCGACATCCCCACTTAACCAGAGTGTTGAAAACCTTTCTCCACCCTCCCACCCG
>DASUXH010000072.1:0-4147 GCA_036378015.1 Nitrospira sp.
TGTTGAGGGTGAGGACCAGGTCGCCCACAAGCGCGTCGAATTCTTGACCGGTGATGCGCATGCCGGTATGAGCGCTCTTCATGTCGCGTCCCGTATACGTACATGGGCCACCCGCGGCCTGGCAAATTTGATCCGTAAGCATGCTTTTCAACCGGGGAATGTCGGCGTTCGCAAACTTTCCGTTGATCCGGCCGTCGACCGCCACACGGGCCACAAAATCTTCCACGACCGCTGAGATCGCAGACTTGCCGCCGAGCCGGTCATACAGCGTCCGTTCCCGAGTCATGGCATTGCCGGGCGTTTCGGTGCTCGTACACCCGGCAAGCCCCAGCAGCAATGCCGTCATCACTGAATAGGATGCAATGATGTTCCTCATGGGCTCTCTCCTTCCGTGAGTGGATAAACAGGCCGCGGGTCGATGACACGTGGCGCTGTCTTGGCATACGGGCGGTAAGCCATTGCGGATGCATGGCCTGTTTGTAAAAAATATGGCAGCCTGTACATCTATTTGTCCGGCGCGTTCGTAGAATCTCTCTTACGGGATACATCCGAGTTCCGGTTCACCGCCGACTCGTTTTCCAAATCCACGCATACAGCGAGAGATTGAGGACAAGCAGCAACAGTCCCAGCACGATCTGGAGCCCGCGAGTGAGCGATTCTGGATACATCGCGGTCAGCAGCCAATGAGACAGAAAGTCTTCCCTGTAGCCGGATTCACTTCCCAGGATCCTGAACTGGAGTTCCAATGGTGTGAGTGGACAGACCGCCCCGGAAAACTCTACGAAGAGACCCCAGAGGAGGGCCGGCAGGTGAAGCCAGAGGACCCGCGGCCAGCGAAGGACTAGGAGTGCGCCGAACATGACGAAGAGGACGAAGAGCGCGTGGATGAACGCGATCGCATCGGCCAACAGGACGTACGGCATTGTGCTATGAGTTTTGCGCGTGGGGCGGTGGCGTAGATGGATAGAAGACCCGGGCTTGGTCTATCACGGCGAATCGGGTCATCCGATGCGTATCGGCTTTGGTTTTCGTCATGATGTGCCGCACGGTCCAACCCCGGCTGGCGAGCGCATCGGCAATCAGTGATCGATGACAACGCCAAGGCACGGCCTCCGCGCACATAATGGCCGTTGGACCATTCCTGGCAGCCTTCGTGAGCGTCTCCAAGGCGGCCCAAAAGAGTTCCGTCTGCATGTAGTCCGCATATCCGCGGAAACTCGTATTCTTCCAGCCCTCATTGATGGAGTCCTTTTTGGGTTTCCGCAAGCCGCCAAGTTGAGGCTGGTGAATATACGTGATTCCAGCCTCTTCGAGAGACATGTCCAGCGCATGCGCGTCAAATTGCGGATTATGGCGGGACCGTGGAATCGTCCGCACGTCGACGAGGCGCGTAATGCCGTGAGATTTGAGAAGTGCCAAGAACTCGTTGATGGCCTTTGTCGAGTGGCCGATGGTCCAGAGTGTCATCCATTACGATACCATACGGGATGGACCATCCGAGAAGGGAAGGAGCTACTCAGGCGGCATCTTTTTGGGATCGACCTCCAGCAGTTTCAGCCGGCCGTTGCCCGCATGCTCCGTTTTATACAAGCGGTCTCCGACTTGGAGGCTGCCGATCAGCAGATTGCCGGTGGCCACTAAGGTGAAGTCGCCACGCGAAGGAGGTTTGAAGGAGCCGCGGATCACAGCCGTGTCATTGAAACGTGACACCGTGGAAGTAATATCGAGCTCGTGGCGATGACCGTCGAAAAATTCGACGGCCATGCGGGGGTGAGGCCTTGCCGTCGCGTTCTTGAGGACCTGTAATAACTGCGCATCCAGCGCGATGTCGCGTTCACGAAGTACCCAGGGCCTTCGTTGGGCCGAGGGTTGATCGGGGAAGGGGAGGGCAGAAGCCGAGTACCACAAACTCGCGGGCTCCGCCGTCTCTCCGAGCACGGCGGCGAGTGCCGTTGAAAACGTCGATTGGCTGACGAGAGACATCGCCATCGTCAGCACGAGAGCCGGAATAATCATCGATCAAGGCCTTCCTCTCGCGCACCTGAGACAGTGCGCTGGGAGTCGGAAAGCTCAGCCATCAGATTTTGCACCGGCGCGGCGACTCGATTCCAGTCTTGGCGTTGGCCCTCGATACACTCCTGTGCATTCTGCTGCATCATGAGAGTAGTCCAATTGCCGTCATCCCCCGCTCAGCGCACACACGATATACACGCGGTCCTCGTGCCGTAAAGGAGATTGTAGTTCTTGGGCCTGCTCGTCATTGACGAAGATTCTGATGTGGGGTCTGATCCTGTCCTGTTCCGTCACGATGCGAAACCGAAAACCCGGATACCGGCCGTCCAAGGCGAAAAGCACTTCCCCGAGCGTCGATCCTTCGACCTCCACTTCGCTCTGGTGCTTCGTGTACGACCGCAGCGCGCTTGGAATATGAATTCTCATCGCCCAAACACGGCTGCTTCCACGGAATAGATTTCGGGAAGATGACGGGCAATGCACACCCAGCTCTGTCCTTCCGTGCGGCTTGCCCAGATTTCGCCGCTGGTTGTTCCCAGGTAGAGGCCGACGGGATCATGGGCGTCGCGGCTCATGGCCTGACGCTTGACCGTCCACCAGGCATCGGCTCGAGGAAAGCCTTTATCAAGGCGAGACCAGGTGCTTCCGGCATTCCTTGTCACGTACGCGGCAGGCTTCCCTCCGAGACTCACCCGCGGCCATACCGTTGAGCCATCCATTGGAAGGACCCAGGCGACATCCGCATTGCGCGGATGGACGACCATGGGGAAACCGATGTCTCCGATCGCTTTTGGCATGTTCTTGCCGATCCGCACCCATCGATCGGAAGGACGATCCAGGCGATAGATCCCGCAATGGTTCTGTTGATACAGCCGGTCCGGATTGCTCGGGCATTGGCGGACACAGTGCGGATCGTGGAATGTCACGGTCGCAGGGTCAAATCCTTCGACGACGTCGAGTCCTTTGATCAAGGGGGCGAAATTCTTGCCCCCGTCCACCGATTCGTGGACGCCGCCGCCGGACATCGCAAAATACAGGTGCTTGGGGTTACGCGGATCAACAATGATGGAATGAAGCTTGGGCCCGTCCGGAGTGCCGTCCTGCACGGAGCCCATCCATTCGATGTAGCGGGGATCCTCATTGATATAGGAGAAAGCAGACCAAGTCACACCGCCGTTATCGGACCGGAACAAACCTTGTGGTGAGGTGCCGGCATACCAAGCATCCGGCTCGTTTGCATGGCAAGGAGTCAGCCAGAAGACGTGATTCACCGACCGGCCGGACTCTCCATCCGCCACCTTTTGGAACGCCGGCGGCGCGGAGGATTCCTTCCACGTTTTGCCGGCGTCCGCCGACCGGTAGACCGTCGGCCCGAGATGGCCCGTGCTGACGGCCATGAGCATCGTCCGTCGGTCGCGAGGGTCGAGCACCATGTGGTGCACGATGTGGCCGAGAAACATTGGCGCAGAGAGTGTCCATGTTCGTCGAGATCCGTTACTGCGTAGCGTGAACGCGCCCTTTCGCGTGCCGATCAAGAGGGTCACGGCCCCCTTCGAGACGGGTGGTGAAGCGGTCGTTGTCGTTCGAGCCATCTGGTCGTCTCCTTCTGTGAGCGTGGTGTACGGTTTCCTCACCGCAGCCGACGCTTCGGCCTGTTCTTGGCGCGCTTCATTGCGGGCTTTTTTCTTGCTGGTTTCGATTCCATCTTCGATTGCCAAAGCCCAAACGTAGCCCCCGTCGGATCATTGATGATGCTCAACCAGCCGTATTGGCCGGCCACCATCACCTCGCGATGGATGGTCGCTCCGAGACCTCGGGCTTTCTCGGTGACGGCCGTAATGTCGTCCGTCACGATGTAGGGGATCCAAAAAGACTCCGATCCAGCTTGCGGGCTCTTCATCATGCCTCCCGTCGGAGAGAGTTGCTCGTTGAAGAGCGAATAGGGCATATCCGGAAGATCGCGGACTTTCCACCCGAAGAGTTTCTGATAAAAGTCCTTCGCCTTATCCAGATCCTGAGTAATCAGTTCAATGTGCCCGAAGTTGGTCGCCATGGTTGCCCTCCGTCGATGTGGCTGCCGGTCGCGTGATGATCGAGAGATCGAGACGTTGATCGTGCGGGGGCTAGTCAAGCA
>DASUXH010000073.1:0-6840 GCA_036378015.1 Nitrospira sp.
ACACGTCCATGCACCGTCCCGACGGCTTGTCGTATTGGGCAGCACCTCTGCATACCTCTTCGGGGCCGTTCATGACTATCCCCCGCCATGGATCGATGAAAATGCGCCGATTGATCTCAAAAAGCCGCGCGTGCAAGGCGAAGAATTTCTGCGCACGGAATGCGGGGCCATTCTCCTGCGGGTCGCCGGCATCTACGGACCGGGCCGAAATCCATATGACTGGATCAAGGACGGACGCGTCGTGCTCTCCGAGAAATTCGTGAACCTGATCCACGTGGAGGATTTAGCAGCAATTTGTGTCGCGGCCCTGGAGTGCGGAGTTTCCGGAGACGTGTATAACGTCAGCGACGGCGTCCCGAGAACATGGCGGGAAATCGGACGGGCCCTCGCCGCCGATGCCCTAGAACCGCGCAAAGGAGAGGAGAGGGACATACCAGGGAAACGTCTCAACACGACCAAACTTCGCACATTGCTTAAAGAAGCCCGTGTTTCGATCCGTCATCCCGACCTCTTCCATGCGCTGGAAGATTTGCAACAACGACGGACCCGTTTATGAACCGCACCGATCTATGAGAGAGACATCCTTACTGTCCGAAGCGCAGCAGCGACATCACGGCCAGACAGACGAGGAGGTTATTGACGGCATGCGCCAGAATGCCGGGGCCGAGGCTTCCGGTCCGTTCATAGATCCAGGCCCATAACACACCACTCCAACAGACGCTGATCAGTCCAATCACGCCGTAGCCGTGCGCCAGACCGAAAATAGCTGCGCTGATCAGCGCAGCGGGAAGAAACCGAAACCGGCGACGCAGAATCGCGAATAGCAATCCGCGAAACACGAGCTCTTCGAAGAGGGGCGCGAGGATCACGTATTCGAGCAGGCTTACCATTGTCACCGAACTTGATCCCCAGACGAGATCTTCATCGAACCACTCGGTCCAATGACTGCCGAGTTGCCAGTGCTCCGTCACACGATCCATCAGCCACTCTCCCCACAGGCCGGCGGCCGCAACCGCCAGCACGGCGGTCAGCAGCTTGCCGAAGGACGCCCAGGGGAGGCCAAGGCCGAATCCTTCTTCGAAGGTCATGCCGGCGGGCCGGAACAAATGATAGTAGGCCAGCGCCAACAGGGGCAGGTTGGTCAGGGGAATTGCCAGGGCGCGCAGCGAGGCGTTTTCGGGCGGCATATACATCAAGCAGGCGACCATCACGAGGGCGCCGAGGGCTCCGCCTCGAAGCAAGACGGCTGCTCCGACGCTGCCGGGCCACGGAGGCGGAATCCCCGGATCATGCAGACGGATCGAATTGCTTCCGGTGCGGCGTGACCGCCAGATCATCAGCAAACAATAGGAACCGGTCAGCATGATGGCCAGTTCGAGGACGGTCAACCTGCGTGAATAGCGGTACAACCGGTCGGCCCGCCGGCCTGACTCTTGTTGGATAACCGATGCCAGGTCCGTATGGCCGGCGCGCTGCGCCAATCGAATAATGAGCCGATCGTAAAACCATCCAATCGGCAGCACATCGGCCAAGCGACCTTGTAGGGCCTCAACGGCCGCGGGACTTGGAGAAGGTTCGTCCCCGTAGGCCGCGCGGATGATCTCTGCATATTGCGGAAGCGGATCCTTTTTGCCATCCCACTCATGGGCGGACAATACCGCTTGCGATATCTGTCCAGATTCGGCTTGAAGAATTGCCAGCTGCAGGGGGACAGCCGGATCCTCAGAGCGGGCGACCATTTCCTGATACCAGGCGATGGCCTGCGCACGTTCGGCTGCGCCATCCCCTGACACCCAATCCATGACCTTCTGCTCCCACTGAGGCGCGCGACTCAGCCCGTCCTGAGCGTCCATGGTTCTTCCGACCATTAGGCTGAGCGCCTGCTCCGGAGCGTCAAACCGATCCATCTTCAATGTGGATGACGCCGAGACCAGGACTGCGGCAAAGGAGAGCATCAACAGTAACGCCGCAAGCCAGCTTACCGTTTTCGAATAATGACTGGGAAACGATCCCACGGCCGGCGGCGCCTCGGTTTCGCGCCACCATGAACGGCCGGAGGCGGAATGATGGGAACCAATCGTCAGCGACTCATCCATAGCGGCTTGCACTATAGCATGCACGTTTTCAACCCAAAAACCCCTCAAAAGTAACGACGCGCTCTTTTGACCGGATGCCACCTAGTTGCGAGAGGGATGAGTCCGCTATACTGGCCACCCGAATGACGAACCGTCCTTGACGGATATCATGGCCCTGCAGGAATTCATTCCCCCGCGTCGCCTCCTCCTCGGTCCCGGCCCGAGCCTCGTTCATCCCAGGGTGCTGCGCGCGCTTTCCGCTCCGCTGCTCGGCCACCTCGACCCCCTGTTCTTGACGGTCATGAACGATATTCAAGCGTCCCTGCGAACGGTGTTTGATACGGAGCATCGGTTCACCATCGCCATTTCGGGTACTGGTTCCGCGGGGATGGAAGCCTCGATTGTGAATCTCATTGAACCGGGTGATGCCGTCATCGTGGGTATCAATGGCGTGTTTGGGACGAGGCTAGCGTCTGTCGTCGACCGCTGCGGCGGGAAAACGATTCGTATCGAAAGCCCCTGGGGGAAATGTATAGAGCCTGACGCCGTCGAGGAGGCGCTTGTCCGTTCCGGACCCGTGAAGGCTGTGGCCCTTGTTCATGCGGAAACCTCCACCGGCGTCTGGCAACCATTGGAGGATATCGGAGCCCTGTGTCGCCGGCACGATGCGTTGTTCGTCGTCGATGCCGTCACTTCACTCGGCGGACTTCCGGTCGGCGTCGATCGAATCGGCATCGACGTCTGCTATAGCGCCACTCAGAAATGCTTGAGCTGCCCTCCCGGCTTGTCGCCATTTACGATGAGCGACCGGGCATTCGCCGCCCTCAAAGCCCGTAGGACGCCCTGTCAGAGCTGGTATCTGGACATGGGGTTGATTGCTGAATACTGGGCGGAAGGCAGCAGAGCCTATCATCACACGGCCCCGATCTCGATGCTCTATGGGCTGCGTGAAGCCTTGCGGCTGATCGAGGAAGAAGGCCTGCCTGCCCGCTTCAAGCGGCATCAAGCGAACAGCGATGCGTTGTTGGCAGGATTGGAGGTCCTGGGGCTCGTACCGCTCCCGGCACACAGCCGGCGATTGCCGATGCTGAATTGCGTGGTGGTCCCTGATCAGATTCCCGAAGCAGATATCCGTGCTCGCCTCTTGTCCCAGTACGGCATTGAGATCGGCGGAGGGCTTGGCCCCTTGAAGGGCAAGGTCTGGCGCATCGGCCTCATGGGTGAATCGTCCACGGAAGCCAACGTCTTGACTCTGTTGAATGCGCTGGAAGCGCTTTTTCTCGGAGGCGGCTGGTTGAGCACGCCGGGACTAGCGCTTCAGGCCGCTGCGCGCGTGTATAGTCAGATGCCTGATTGACCGGAAGTGGGAGATTCTATGGACAATAAGCCGTTGCTTTGGGTGCTCGGCGGCGGGGCTTTTGCCTTCACGGCCGTGATCGCGTATTGGATCTTCGCGATCACCCTCGCCAACCAGATGAAGTCGGACCAGGTCTCGCCTCAAAAAACCGCGGAGTTCATCCACGCCATCTTGGAGGCGAACCGGAACAACTACACGGACAATGTCGTGGTCAAACTCAGCCGTGACGGCATCGAGGCCCATGAACATTGGCGCGATGAACGAGGCGTCCCCCTGCCCGCTCAGTTTCTGCTGGAATCAGGCCGGCTCGTGGCGATCAAAGACCTCGGCTTCTCATTCCGGTTGGCCAGCTTGACCCCTATCTATGCGTGGAACGGCGCGAACAGCGATCTCGAGCGAATCGGATTGTCCGCCGTGCAAAAGGATCCCTCAGAGCCCCATTATGGGATCGTGCGACGCGGCGAACTGCGGCTCTTTCAGGCCGTATACGCCGATCGTGCGGTTTCTCAGGCCTGCGTCGATTGCCATAACCGGCATCCCAACAGTCCACGCCGCGACTTCAAGCTCAACGACGTCATGGGCGGCATCATCATTACCTTTCCGATTGGAAGCTGACGACATGGCCATCGCGATCTACAAGGCTCGTCTGATCGACGGCGCCGGACAAGCCGTCGAACAGGCAACTGTCATCGTCCAGGGCAACACGATTGCCGCCGCCGGCCCGAGCCGCAGCATTTCGATGCCGCGAGGCGCGACACGCATCGACGGACGCGGCTTGACGGTGCTTCCGGGACTGATCGATTGCCACGTGCATTTGTGCTGGCGTGGAGAAGCAGACGTGGTCAAGGCCAGTGAACAGGAAACACTAACCGAAACGCTACTGAAAGCCAGCCGATCGGCGGGGCAGACGCTGGAAGCAGGCGTGACGACCGTTCGGGATCTGGGCTCACGTGATCATTCGATTTTTGCGCTGAAAAAAGCGATCGACAAAGGTCTCGTTCCAGGCCCGAGAATTATCGGAGCAGGCCTTGCGATTTGCATGATTGGAGGGCATCTGCGGCGGGTCATTGCCCAAGAAGTCGAAGGGGTCGAGCAAGTCCGCAAGGTTGTACGCGAACAGATCGACGCAGGTGCCGAAGTGATAAAGGTGATTGCCTCCGGAGGAGTCCTCACGCCCGGCACCTCTCCCGATCAGGCACAGATGACGCTGGATGAACTTTCCGCCGCCGTAGATGAAGCGAAGCGGGCCGGGCGCAAAGTTGCAGCGCATGCACATGCCGCCTCCGGAATGAAAAATGCGATTCATGCCGGCGTTCATTCGATCGAGCATGCCACCTTAATGGATGAAGAAGCCGCCGGTTTGTTTAGGACGAACGCCGTGTATATGGTTCCGACACTGTCGGCGCTTGCGACGACAGGTGCGTGTCGACGAGGCTGCGGCATTCCCGACGACGCGCTCGACAAGGCCAAGGCCATGACGAAGCGTCATCAGGCCAGTTTCCGACAGGCTCACCGGCGAGGCCTGCTGATCGCGATGGGAACCGACGCCGGGACGCCCTTCAATCATCATGGAGACAACGTCCAGGAATTGGAACGAATGGTGGCCTATGGGATGAGCCCGATGGAAGCGATGCTCGCTTCCACATCCGCTGCCGCGCGGTTGATCGGCATCGACGATCAAGTGGGAACCATCGCACGAGGCAAGGAGGCTGATCTCCTTCTGATTAAAGGAAACCCATTGCGCAACATTGAGATCCTGCGCGACCGCAGCCGCATCCTCGGCGTCATGAAGGCAGGACGATTTGTGGCCGGTGCCTTGTCGAAAGCCGACCAATTCCGTCTCTAGCGTCGCTCATACAACAGTTCCAATGCAGAGGCGTAACCATGCAGGCGGCCTTTCCTGAAGTGCTCGTCGAGCCGGGCGCGCAGCGAACGGATCCCCGCTTCATCGTTTCGACCCACGACACCCTGAGACACCATCATCTGCGTCGCCACCTCGACCAGCCGCTTCCTGCGGCCCTCCATGTCGTCCGTCACCAATTCCGGCATGATCTCCGCCGCCCGTTCATGAACCAGCGTTTCCTTGAATGAATCGTATCCTTGATCTTTCACCACCCGTTCCCGGAGGAGCGCCAACTCGGCCTTGATCCTCGGGACGTCCTTCATCAATATGGCAAACAGCTCCTTGCGCCCTTCGTCAAAGAGCTTTTTCTCCATTTCCTGAAGCAAAAGCGAAACATCCACGACATCCGGGGCGAATTCATCGCCCCAGTTGAGCCGATCGTAGTTGCGGCGCGCCTCCGCATCGCCGATGACCTCGTAGGCGGCATTGATCTCGCGAATCTTGTCTTCGGCCTGTTTGCTATCGGGATTGCGGTCGGGATGATGCTCGAAGACCAGCTTCCGGTAGGCTTTCTTGATGACGTCGTCCGACGCTTCACGAGACACGCCGAGGATGCGGTAAAAATCCACGCGGGCCATGGCCGCGACTATAGCATGGCGGTTCGCGCGGCTTCACCTTGACTCCCGCTCTGAACCTCCGTAGCCTGCGCGCGATGAGCCCTCTCCCTACTGAACAACCCTCATCTCGAGGTGATCGACGCTGGTATCAAGGTGTGACCCGGTATCAGTGGCTGGTATTGTTTGTCGCGTGGCTCGGATGGGTGTTCGATGCCATGGACGCCACGATCTATGCGATCGTACTTCATCCGGCCCTGCATGACCTGTTACAGGAAGCCGGGGGTCCGCCGACGCCCGAACGCATCGGCTGGTACGGCGGCATCATCTTTTCGATCTTTTTGATCGGTTGGGCCATCGGCGGCATCGCCTTCGGCATTGCGGCCGACCGCTTTGGCCGCACGAAGGTGCTCATCGCGACAATCATCATCTATGCGGGATTCACCGGCGTCGCGGCACTGGCGCAAGAATGGTGGGAACTTGCAGTCTATCGGTTTCTCACCGCGCTCGGCATCGGCGGAGAATGGGCGGCTGGCGCCGCCCTTGTCGCCGAAACGTGGCCGGAAGAGAAGCGCGCCAAGGCAGCCGGTATTTTGCAGAGCGCCTGGGCGGTCGGATTTTTCCTGGCGGCCGGCTGCAACCTGGCGTTCAAGGATGCGTACGGATGGCGGGGACTTTTTCTGGTCGGCATTCTGCCCGCAGGGCTGGCGCTCCTCGTCCGTTGGTGGGTGAAGGAACCGGACCGCTGGATCCACGCCCGCGCACAACGGATGATTCCCTTGTCGGCCATCTTCGAAGGAGATCTTAAACGGGCGACGCTAGTGGGATCGGCGCTGGCGTTCGTCGCGGTATTCGGACTGTGGGGTTCGACCAATTGGGCGCCGACGTTGGTGCACGAGTTACCGGAGTTCCGCGGCGCAGAGCCGGCCACAGTCACGAAGAGCGTCAGTT
>DASUXH010000074.1:0-5109 GCA_036378015.1 Nitrospira sp.
GATCGATTCGGCCGCCCTGATTCGGGCGATCAGGACTGTGTCCACCGGCCGTTCGATCCTGGATCCCGCCGTAACCAAGCGGGCGTTGGAATGGATCAAGACCGTCCCGACTGCCGAAGGTCCTGCGCGTCCCTCGTCCCTCTCGCCGCAAGAAGAACGGGTCTTGGCGTTGGTGGCCGACGGCTTGACCAACAAAGAGATTGCCTCCACGCTCAAGCTGAGCGACAAGACCGTCAAGAACTACTTGGCCAATATGTTTCAGAAGCTCCATATCTCCCGCCGGGCGCAAGCGGCCGCATTCTTCGTCAAGCGCACCGTATAGAAAGCGCGCTCCTCGGATGTTGCGAAAAGACCGGCGGCCCCGCGATCACACCGCTCGATGCCTACATCCCGGATGATCTACACCAACATCGGATTGGGGAGCCTTGTGGTCGCCATTGGCGCATGGTTGGCCGGGAATGGGCTGTCCTTTTACAGCGCGGCAGCAGTCGCGATTGCTGCCGCGGCATTTCTGTGGTGGCATGGCGCGACTATCACGCTCCTCTGGGCCTGGTCGACGCTCCTGCTCGGCCTCGAGTGTCTTGCCTGGCCCATCGTGACGATGATGCAAATTCGTTCGGCTGGCGGCCAGCCATCCGACGCGGAGATGGGCATGATCCTGTCCGCGATCCTCATGGGATTGTTCTCGGCATGTTTCTGGATCGCCTTTTCCTACGGCCTGTTCAAGCGGGCAAAGGGGAGGGCAGTGGCGAACGACGGCGTTCGCACGTCCAAGCAGTCGTAACGCTCACCACATCTCAATCGGATCGACGTCCACATCAAACTTCACCGTTCGACGTGCGTAGAGCGATTCGAGATCGGCCAACGTTGACCGTATCACCTGGACGGCATTGAAGCCGGGGGGAGACTTCATCAGAATTTGCCGGCGGTATCGTCCGCGTACACGAGGTACCGGCGGCTGAACGGGGCCCAGGACGGTGAGATGCTCTGCGTCGGGTAATTTTCTCTGCGCCCCGCTGAGGGCAGCAGCCCAGGCTTGAGCCGCGTCTTCGACGGACGGTTCAAGCGTACCCGAAATATGCAGGACGATGAGGCGAACGGCGGGAGGAAAGCCGAGTGACGTCCGGTGCAGCAGTTCCTCCGCTCTGAAGATTTCATCGTCCTCATGGGCCACCGATTCAATCACATGGTGAGAGGGCAGATCCGTTTGAATGATGAATCTCCCGCCTGCGGACCCAGGCTCTCCTAGAGCCGCGGCATCCTTCAGCAAATGAAATGTTCGTTCAGCCGCTCGGAAGTCGGGAACGCTCAAGCCCGCATCCGCCCTCACGGCCGCCACGAGCCCCAGAGACGGCATGGCATCGTCTCTCAACAACACTTGCGTGCCGACGAGCACATCCCAGTCACGTCTACGAATGTGCGTCCAGATCGCCGCGGCTTCCTTCGGTTTTCGCAGCGTTTCTCCGTCGACCCGCAATATCCGCGCACCGGGAAACCCCCGTTTCACTTCTTCTTCCAAACGTTCGGTCCCTTCTCCGACCGGCGCGACCCTTGCGCTGCCGCACGCCGTACACACCTCTGCAATCGTATGGGTGGCGCCGCAGTAGTGACAGAACAGCACGTTTTTCTGCCGTGAAAAGGCGAATGCCACGGCACAGGAGTTACACCGGGGAACGTGGCCGCAATCTCGGCAGACCAACGCACCAGCATAGGCCTTCCGGTTCAGGAACAAGAGCACGCCCGACCGGCGCGCGAGCGTGTCGCGGATGGCTTCCTGCAGTCTGGCACTCAGGAGCATGCGACGATCTTCGCGCCGCAAATCCACGACTTCGATCTGCGGCAAAGCACCCAGCCGACCGTGGGCTTTCAGCTGATGCTCGGCCAATTCCAGATTGGACGTTTCGAGAGAGAGATGGGCCGATCCCAGAACCAGGACCGCCCCTTCTTTCTGCGCTCTCACCCAGGCAACATCACGAGCATGATATCGCGGCTCCATCGGTTCTTTGAGCGCGGAATCCTCTTCGCGGTCGATCCAGATCAGACCGATGTGATCGAGCGGGACGAATACGGCGGTTCTTGTACCCACCACCATAGAGACCTGGTTGAGATGAATTCGGTCCCAGATCTCGGACCTTTTCATGTCAGGCATCATGCTGTGAAGGACAGCGGTCCTCGCCGAGGGATGACCCAGTGCAGCGGCGAGTGACTCCGCGCGGGCGGTCTCACCGGTAATCACGAGCACTTTGCGTCCAAGTTCCACCGTCCTGAGTGCAGCGGCGCGAAGCAAAGCCAGACGTTCGGCATGATCCGCCTCGACCAACAGGCGGGCGGCCTTCCGGCTCTCCAGCGCAGCGAGGATGCGCGCCTCCCATTCGACGTTTCGCGTCGCGCCCCAAGCCGGCCGCCGTTCTTCTGGACCAGAGAGGAACACTTCAGGGTTTTCAGGCGCCGCGCGCCCGCGCACCTTGTGCGCCCAGCCTCGTTCGAGGATCGAGTCCAGGACGTCATCATGCGGCCGGTCTTTCCCCTGACAAAGGCGTTGGAGCGAAATGCCGAGCGGACGACGTTTGAGCCTCTTGAGGAGCTGCATGGCCGCGGGGGACACCTCCTCCTTGTTCGTCATGGCTTCCCGTCCTTCTTTCGTCAACATCATGCGGCTCGAGTCGAGCGTCGTAGACTTTGGCGGAAGCACCAACCGAAGACACTGTCCCCAGGGGGCCACGTAGGTTTCAGCCACGGCCTTCGCCAGCTGCAGCAGGGGAGGAGAGATTTCGACTGTCCGACCGGCTCCGGCCAGCGCGCGAATGGCCTTGAGCCGCTCGAGCGGCACCGTCGGAGGATGATGAGGAGTCAGCCCGATAACCGCACCTTGAACCAGAGAACGGCCGAACGGCACGAAAACCAGATGACCGACCCGCAACAAGGCTCGCAATTCAGGGGGGATTCGATAGGTAAACGGCCCGGCCAAATGGCGGGGGACAATCACTTCTGCGAAGAGAGGCGCTGCTGATTCAACGAATCTCGATGCCTGCGGCTCACCAATCATGCGGCATTGTAGCAGCAGACATCGAGAGGGGAAACCGGAAGGCGCAGGACATGCTGGAACATGCTCGAGCAGCGCATGTTCCAGTTCGCTCTGATGAAGCAGTTAGTTTCCAGGCACTGCTGGCACAGCCTCGGTGTTCTCGTGAGGAGTATCGGAACCGACCGGAGAAGTTGGAGCGGGCTTTTCGGCCTCATTCGCATCGACCGGAACGGACTTCTTGATCACGCTAACGGCCGGTTCCTGACCCTGCGACCCGAGGCCGGACACACGATAGCCCTCATCGGCAGCGGCCTGGGCCGGCGCGGTCGGAAGCTCAGGATCGGACGGTGCGGCGTTGGGTGAATACAGGACGACCTCGACTCGGCGGTTTCTTGAACGGCCGGCTTCGGTCGCATTGCTGATCAAAGGCTTTGTCGCGCCATAGCCGATGGAAGAAATCCGCGCTGAATCGATGCCGCCTTTTTCCACGAGATAGCGCAGAACCCCGGTCGCGCGCGCTTTGGAAAGGTCCCAATTTGTCGCGTACTGCGACTTGAGCGAGGGACCGATTTCCATGTTATCTGCATGGCCCTCCACGCGAATCAACTGTTCTGGCGGCGCGGCTTTGACAACTTCAACCAGCTGATCGAGGGTGTGATAGCCTTCGGGGTTGATCCTCGCGTCGCCGGATTCATAGTGCAGCTGCTTCATGAGGTCGCTCAACGTGTATCGCGTCTCGCGAGCCGCGTTTTGCACCGTTCGCTTGTCAGGAGAGGGCTCGCCGGACGGCGCGTTCACGGATGGCGCATTCATGGATGGCGCGTTCATCGAGGGCGATCTCGTCGGAGCCGTGGGGACGACATCCGCCTGATACTTCGTATTGAATTGGTCTCCTTTGAGAATCCGGGAAACCGATTTGGTCACGAGCGCCGTGGCGCTGCGGGCTTCGGTCGACAAGACCCTCACTTCTCCCACCTGGCGAGGCGGCAACCCGCCCCCATAGCGAGTGAGCTCCAAGCGGTCTCCTACTCGGAGTCCGTCCTCCCAGCCGCGGTCGAGATAGACGATGTTCCGTTGTGCCACCAAGGTCATCTCGATATCAGCTTGCAGTTCAATGACCATTCCGTTGATGTCACTCGAAGCAGGTTCGACGGCGGCTTCAGGTGGGCTCGGAGGTACAAATCTGGCGACAGGATCGCCTGGAGCCGCCGAGCCGAACGCTCGCAAGGCGCGAGCCGTGGTCAATTCGCCGTCCACTTGAACCACCTGCACAACAGCCAGGCGGATGACCAAATAGCCCAGATACTTGCCGGTCGCCGGATGAAACACCTTTCGCGTTCGCTTATAAACGGTGAACAGATCGCCGACAGCCACTTCGGTAGAGTTTTTCATCTTCAGATAGAACACATCGTTCATGCCGAGCCGCATGCGATTGCCGACCGTTTGATTGTCGCCGGTGGTGACATTCACCACACCATCCTGTGGCGTAACCTCCTGGATAGATCCGGCGGCATAGGTCAGAGCCGCTTCTCCGTATCGAATGCCGTCCAGGTCATCGGCCCAGGCTGGCGAAGGTCCCATTGCGATGATGACTGCGAACAGCACGCAGCCCATGAGAGTTCGTTGTGGATGAATGATCATGGCGGTGTCCTTCTGGTTAAGGCAAAGTCTGCTCAAAAAACCATAGCAAATTGTCGCATAGTGTCAAGAATATTGCGGTCTTGTCCCCGTTGACCACGGTTGGAGCCTTTGCTAAGGTGAGCGTAGCTTCATCTGTGCCGATCCATTTGAACCAAAACGCTTTGTATGCCGCAGAAACCACCTCAACGCCCTTCTCGTCCCCGGTTAGAGACCCAGATACACAGGCGAAAGAAAGCTAAGGCCTTCTCCTCCCTGCTTCAGGAATGGGACCTCAAGGATCAGACGGCTCCGTCCCACCTTCGAACGGACTCCAGCCACATGGATGCAACGGCCGGTCGACGCAAGCCAGACCGGGGTAGGACTTCAGGGTCTTGCGGCTAGGTCCTTTGTGCGCTTGCTATCGCGGCTACCCCCCGTCTAAGATCCCTTTCTCCTTTGCAACT
>DASUXH010000075.1:0-7914 GCA_036378015.1 Nitrospira sp.
CGTCATATGGCCCGCCGAGGCCGTCTCGATTGAAGTCTCCTGGGCGGAATGCGATGCGCGCTTCATATCCGGCATCTTTGACCGTCTTTTCAGCGAGAGGAAGCGTGGCAGGAAGATCGAACACCGTCGCGGTGAGTTTCGGATAGACCTGACAAAACGCGATCGCATTGGTTCCGGCTCCGCCTCCGAGGTCCAGAAGTCGCTGTGGTCCGTGAAGGGCCAACCGCTTCGCCAGCTCCGGCCCGCTTTGGCGCCCGATGCGATGGAGGACAGTCAGCACGTTCGCTCCCAATGCTGGATCGGTTTCGAATACGTGCCGGTCCACCGTCCGCTTGCCCGAACGAATCGTCTTCTCCAGGTGGCCCCAATTGTTCCATTCGGCGTCGTGCAAAAGAAGTAGGTGACCAATGTACTGGGAGGAATGGCGGGCGAGATGCGTCTCGGCTGAGGCGGTGTTGCCGTAGAGTTCCCCTGTCTTCGTCAGAAGGCGCATGGCGACGAGGGCGTTCAACAACAGAGTCAGCGTCGGCTCATGAACGCTAAGACGCGCTGCCGTTTCCCCTGCTGTCTTCGGCTTACCGTCCAGGGCCGAGAAGACATCCAGCCGGACCGCCGTCAGAAGGATTTTCGTCTCCCAGTAGTAGCCCAGCTGGAAGATTTCGGCGAGGCTTAGTTCGCGTGACACACCATGCCCCTCTCAAGGATGTTGAAAAGGCGGCCCTTTTGAACACCCTGCAGCCAAATTCACGTTGAAAGACGGCATCTTACCTAGTTCAGAAAGCGAAAGGCAAGGCAGCGACATGGCGGAAGGACATGGTCGAAAAATACGAAGGGCAGCGGAACATCCGCTGCCCTTCGACGGCCGCTGCCGTTAGACCGATCGACTACACTTACTTGAGGTCAGCCTTCAAATTCGCAGTTCCACCGTCTGCTACTTCGACTTCAAACTCTGTCTTCTTGCCCTTTCCAACAAACGGGTGCCAGGCCACGACCTTGTGCTTGCCGGGCGGCACGTCCTTGATCTCGAACGTTCCGTCGTCCTTCACCACGGCGAAATGAGGACTCGACACCGGGAGAAAGAACGACTGCATGAACTCATGCTGGTCGCACTGCAGGCGATAGAACCCATCCTTCTCGGCGCCGCCACGGAAGGTGACCGGCTTATCCAGCTTGTCGCCCTTCTTCGCGAGACCGATGTTGAAACCGGTTGCTGATGTGGCTCCCTTCACCGTGAAGCTATGCGGATTGTGGAGCACGCCCTGAGTGGACTTGGGATCATCCGGATCGGAGTCATGATTCTCGACCTTGAAAGGACGGGTATTCACGACGACACCCGAGTAGGGAAGGAACTCACAGAACTCTGCCACGACTTCAGTTCCGGCGTATCCGTCCATCCATGCTTTGTCTTCGACATCCACGACCGCCACGACGGCATTCTTCAAGCCGCCGTCCTTGCCGACTTCAATCGTGGGCATGAACCGCTTGTCTCCGTCCATCAGTTCCTTGTGGGGGTTCTTCGGACAGAACTTCGGGTTCGGGAACTTTGCGAAGGAAAACTCTTTCTTCTCGGCCTTCCCTGCGTAGGTGACTTTGCCGGCGATCGTACCGCCTGCAAAGGAGGTGACAGGTGCCGCGACGAACGCGACGGCTGCCACGCCAAATAGGATGGATAGCGCACTCTTCATGTTACTGCCTCCTTGTGATTGAGGAAAAACCCGACATTAGTAATTATTAGCTCGCTGTTCCCCGTCTTCATCCACCGGCTATGAGAGGAATTTGGGAACCCGCTCCCCTCTGGGTGATTCGATTGACGACTTGCTTGGCGAGGCTGGCTAGGGACCAGTACATTACAGAATGTCACTGTGGCATGTCAACCGGTTGCAAGGCCGCCCCTGCGGCCTCTTTCACAGGACGCAGCACATGGAGCAATGCCCCGGCGGCGGTAGCCCGAACAGCCTCGTTTTGATCATGCAGGGAGGCTTTGAGATCAGGAACAATGTCTCGGTCGCCGATATGACCAAGGGAACGGAGAGCGACGGTTTTTGGCCCGGGAAGCGGATCCTCGGTGAGACCCGACAGCAGCGTGATGGCCTCCCGACGATTCGGGGCGGTTGCCTTCCCCATGGCATAAGCAGCCGACGACCGTGAGGCCGGATCGTTGTGCTGGGCGAGCGCCAACAGCGTAGGACCCGCCGTCTCGAACGGCTGGCCCAGCTGGAGCAAGGCTGCGGCCGCAGCGGCGCGTACACTGAAGACGGCATCGCCAAGTTTGCGCGTCAACGCCGTCACTGAAGCAGTGCCACCGAGTTCGGCGATCGCCGTCGCAGCAGATTCGCGCACCGGAGGCACGGGATCGTTGAGCAGCTTTTCGATGTCTTCTCGCGCATCGTTCCGGTGGAGATGGCCAAGCCCTCTGGCGGCAGCCGCACGAACCGAAGGCTGGCTATAGCCCAAAAGTCCTTTCATCAAGGGCACGGCCCGTTGGTCTTTCAAATCCGCCATCGTGCGAAGGGCCTCCGCCCTATCCTCGGGATTGGCCGCCTCGGCCGCCTTGCGCAATTCATCCCACGCCTCGGTGCGGCCGAGCCTAATCAATGCGGCGTAGGCGGCAATGCGGACTGTCGCCACCTCGTCCTTTGCAGCCTGATCGATCAGGGGAAGCAAGGACCGGTCCCCAGTCTTTCCGAGCGCCTTTATTGCACGCGATTTGACCATCCCTGCCTGATCGTCGAGCGCGAGCCGCAACTTTTTCGATTTGCGGCCTTTTTCCGACCGTCCCAACCCTTCGACGGCCAAGACTCTCACCGGTCCAGACCCGTCGCTCAAGCCGTCTTCAAAATATGGAATTGTTTCCTCGGAGTCGATTTCTTTTAACGCCGTATACGCGGCCCCGCGCATTTGTTCCCGCATGTCCTTGACGAGCATCAAAATGAACCCGAGCGCCACCTCGCGCAACAGGGGAATATCGTCTTGCGATAGTCCGACGACGAGTTGGTCGTATTCGGCCAACGCCTCCGGAGGCTTTCCCAGTTTTACCAGCGACCGCACTTTCAAACGCCGGACATCCGGCGACGCCTGTAAATCTGTATTGAGCGCGGCGACGCCATCGAGGACCTTCTGGTATTCCTTTCGGTCATATGACGCCTTGAGATCCGACGGCACGGAAGAAGATCCGGCTCCCACGGCGAATATGAGAAGCAACAGCGCACCATATGTCACTGCTGTCCGTCGACTCATCGGCTACCCTCGTTGCCCTCGTTTCGTGGGGACCTGCCGCCTTTGATATCCCAACGGCTCATTGAAATATTGAATGGGTTGTGGAGACCATCTGATCCGTTCGTAGGCGATGGACCAGTCGCGATCGCGACTGACCAGCTTAAGCACCAGGCCGGTTTCCATATCAACCCATTCATACCACTGTTCTGCGCGACCATGTCGCTCGGTGCGAACGTCATATAGTTGGGCATCACGGCCTGCGGCCGTCGCTTCCCCGATCAGCGTTCGGCCGCGTTCTCCCGGAAGGGCGGCCTGCATCGGCAGCACATCATCCGGATCGACGGGGGTGACCAACAATTCTTTCTGCTGCGCCAATAGGTACCAGACTTCCGCTAAGTCTAACCGGATGATCTCGATTCCAGCATAGCCGTAATCGGTGCGAAGGGCATATTTGTACTCGAGGCGAAGGCGGTCTCCCTTCGCAAAGACCTGCGCCTGGTATGTCTTTCCGTTGACCTGTTTGATGATGCTCCCGGAAAACTCGCGCGGGTCGGCCATGGGTTGTTCGGCAACTGCAGGAATGAGGGTGAGCCAAAGCGCTGCTGCAAAAATAGAGGCGTGGAGAAAAGAGCGGCTGTTCACAAAAATTGTTGAGAAAGACCGGATCGAGCGAACGGGCTTTTCCAGCATCCGCTAGTGCTGATGTTCGACGAACGGATCGATTTCGATGGAGCGACCGAGCGATTCCGGACCGAACCGGGGATTATCGATCACTTTGAAGGCAGAACGGTGTCCTTTCGGCGCCGGCAACGAGAGTTGCTCTGTCACTTTTCCGTCGGGCTTCACCGTCACCATCTTGGTCACACCTGGACCCGTTTGCGGATGCCAGACGACGAGTTGATACGTTCCCGGAGGCACCTGTTCGAGCGAGAATTTTCCGTTTTCATCCGTAAGGGCATAGTAGGGATTGTTCACCGCCATGGCCCAGCTTTCCATGTACGCATGAAACCCGCATTGCATATAAAAGGTGCGACGTCCCTTGTTCAGGTAAATCGGACCGACCAGCGACTTGCCCGGCGCATGATTATGAATCGCATGGAGATCGCCCCGGTTATGCTGATGGTTCATGACCAGCGGCGTATTGAAGAGCACACGGGCGCCGGCTTCCAATGACGTTTCATAGCCTTGGATGTCGTGCATGACGGGATCCATATTAATCACTTCGACGGCGTGCCCATTGCGCACGATCGTCATAAAGGGTTGAAACATGCAGTCGCGAGCCTCAATCAGCGGCACGGACACTTCAAAGGGCTTGCCCGCCTCCACGCCCTCGAGAAGCACGATGGCATCTTTCAGACCTCCGGTGGAACCGACCACGAAGTCATGGAGCAGCCGCCATCCGCGTCCATTCGAGATGCGACCGCAATACTGAGGGTCCGGAAAGGTGATCAGGTTGAAGCCTTTGGGTTCGGGAACGGCTCCTTCAAGCGTGACCGTCCCTTCAACGAGGCCGCCGTGTTGTATGTCAATGACATCGTAACCGAAGGCGGCGGTGGAACCGAGGAGGGCCGCACCGACAAAACTCAATCGCAAAATATACGTGATCAGGCCTGCATTCACGATCTACTCCTTACCTAGAATGATGGCACTGAATGAAAATATCACTTCCCTTCACGGCGTCTGCAATTCAAGCGTCGGACGGATATCGAGAGTCTTGCCAAGAGAATCCGGCCCAAAGTGCGGGTTTTCCTCGATCTCATGAGCGCTGCGGCGACCTTTCGGAGATTCAAACAAGAAATTCGCTTGTGCGGATCCTTTGGCCGACACGGTAATCTTTTTCTCGAGGACGGTTCCTAGGCCGGGATGCCAGGCCATGAGGGTATAGTCGCCTGGCGGCACGTCGGTCAGCGAGAAGCTTCCATTGGTGTCCGTCAATTGATAGTAGGGATTATCGACGGCCAGCCCCCAACTCTCCATATAGGCGTGGAAGCCGCATTGCATCACAAAAAACTTCCGGCCTTTCGTCATGCGGACCTCTTCTGTGACCGGCTGGCCGGCCAGATGCTCGTGCGTCTCTGCCGTCACGACACGCTTGTGGTGCGGATTCATCGGAAGCGGAGTATTGAACAAGACGCGTGGACCCAGCTGCGACGTTTCATAGGCCTGAATGTCGTGCATGACCGGATCCATGTTCATGATCACCACGTCAGACCGATCCCGCACCACCGTGACAAAAGGCAAAAATCTGCAATCCCGCGCTTCGATTGTGGGTGCGACGAACTTGAACGGTTTTCCCTTGCTCGCGTCCGCCAACCATACCACCGCATTCTTAAGTGCACCATCGGCCCCGACCTCGAACTCTTTCAAAATTCGCCAGCCAGTGCCCGTAGAAATTCTTCCGCAATAGACCGGGTCTGGAAATGTAATCAGGTTGAAGCCTTTGGGAATCGGTTTGCCCTCAGACATGGTCACTTTTCCAGTGACGGCCCCTCCGTCCGGCACCTGAATTTCGTCGTATGCCCAGACGGTTGACCCGCCGATCAGGAGCCAACCGCACAACAACAAAAACCCCTTCATCATGCCTCCAGCATCAATCCGCACAGGGACAATTTCGTCATCGTACCAAATGCACGCCGCTAAGCAAAAGAGGGAGACCCCTTGCGTCTAAGCAAAAGGGGGAGACCTTGCGGTCTCCCCCTTCGATTGCGCTCCGTCTCAGCGAGTTGGTGATGCCTACTTCGCCGAAACCGGTATGACCTTCGCCGCGTCTTCGAGGGAAGCGCTCTTCATACCCGCGCCCGCGCCTTGAAGAGGCAGCAGCCGCTGATCGCCTGACGGCAGCACGCGGAGGTATCCCCACTGTCCGGACTGAGAATACGGCAACCGCTGGTTGCTGTACACGTAGTCGCCGGGCAAACGATAGGGTCCACCGGCGGACGGCACGAACGCGTCCAACACTTCTGAGCCGGAGAACTCGACCACGCTGATCTGGTCGGCACCCCGCATGAACGGCTCGATCGGCCACTCATGTTTCTCAACGCTGAACATGCCGTTCTGCTCGTTGTTCGCACCGATCACGTGAATGCGCACGGGATCGCCCGCATGCGATTCGATGATCGGCGTCGCAGGATCTTCAGGCTTGTCGACCTTGCACGGCTGGAACACCTTGCCGAGCGAGCAGCCCTGCTCTTCGCGATACTTGTAGGGCTCCGACCGGTAGTTGACGCCGGTCAGACCCGCCACGTTCTGCACGTAGGGCATGAAGCTGGTCCCGATGATGTTGTCCTCGTCCTGGAAGAACAAGGCCACGTCACGGTAGTTCGGCCGAGTTTCGTTGCCCGGGATCGTGCGGTCAATGATGACATCGGCCGCCCAGGCATTCTTGTTTGTGAGATCGGCGCCGGTCTTCGGGTCACGATACTTCGAACCCTTCGGACCAACCACAACGGCACCGAACAAGCCGTTGCGCGGATTGGTCATCACGTTCCCCCAGTCCCAGACCAGCGAAGTGGTCTCGCCGTTGAACGGATCCGCATAATAGGTGTAGGTCCGTTCTCCACCGGAAGCGATCGTCTGATCGCCGGGGTTGTTGCCGACGTTGGCGCCCATCGAGTCCTTCGGATCGAACACCAACCCGATGGCCGAGAAGGAGGCCTTGCTCTCCTTCATCTTGTTCTTCAAATGCACCTTCACGCAATCGCCGACGTTCACGCGTAACGTTAGGGGCATCGGCTGCGAGCCGCCCGAAACCTTTGCCGCGTCTTCCTCCAACGCATAGATCTTGGCGTCAGGATTCGTGATCTGAATCTTCCGCTCGAAGTCCACTTCGATGGCCTCAGGCGCCTTCGCATTGAACGTCATCGCGGGATAATCCATCGCCACGACATTGAAGGTCTTTACGGGGGCGTCCGCCGGACAGACCGGCAACGCTTTCGGAATTTCACCCTTGACCGAGAACCCGGCCGGCAGTTTCTTCAGATCCGCCTGCTCCTTGTCGTAGACTCGGATGATGCCCCAGCCGCCCTCGGAGAATTTCGAGGACCGGCCGTTGAAGTGGATGTAGTCGCCGGCTTGATGCCGCGGCCCACCCGCTTCCGGCACGACCAGGTCATACCGCTCGGCAATACCGATGTGAATCGAATTCTTCCGGTTCGCATCGGATGCATAACGCTCTGACCAGAACGTATGACCGGACAGCGTCCACGTCATCGTCTCGTTCATGAGCGTGTGCAACAACCGGAACACCATCGTATCGCCCGTATACGCTCTCAGCAGCGGGGTATAGGGATCGCCATGGATCTGGCTGTTGAACGCCTGGGAGACATCAGGGTTGGTTGCCAACCGCTGAGCTATCGGACCGGCCCGGAAATTCAAGCCGCTGCCCGTCGTATGCGTTCCGCCGTTCAGGAACGGCATCGGCGTCATATACAGCTTTTCGGGCATCATAAACGAGACGGTCTTGCCCGCCTCAAGGGCCACCTCGACCGGCTGGCCAGGAGGATTGCCCGCCGTCACGATGTTGACGGTGTGCGGCACGGTATCGTGCACCTGCACCATCAATTCGCGGAAGCTGTTGTTCACCCCGTGTCCCACCGGCTCGTTGGTATGAATGTCCGCAATCGGACCGCTCCAGACGAGCTTGCCGGTTTTCGGATCGTGATAGGTCGAACCAACCGGCTCGGCGATGAACGTCCCGAA
>DASUXH010000076.1:0-2306 GCA_036378015.1 Nitrospira sp.
GGTGCGTCCGATGCCCAGCGCCAGATTCGAAGCCCGCACGAAGTTCATGTGCCCATAGCGGGCGCTGCTGTCCACATTGTTCGTCCGGAATGCGACGCGCATCAATTTTTGGAAAAGATACAACTCTTCATTGGTGCAGCGTGCCGTGATCAGGCCGGCGATGGCGTCGGGTCCGTGCTTCTTGCGAATGTCCGCGAAGCGGTCGACGACCGCATGCATGGCCTCCAGCCACGGCACCTCCACGAGTTGGTTGCCCTTGCGCAACAACGGCCGCTTCAAGCGGTCCGGCGAATCGATGTATTCAAAGCCGAACCGTCCCTTGACGCAGAGTCCTCCGTGGCCCTTGGCCGTCTCGGTCCGATCGCCCCACTTGTTTTTCCACGACAGCGGCGACGTCACGCGAATCACTTCGGTGTCTTTCGTCTCGATGTACATTTGGCAGCCGTCCCCGCAATAATTGCAGGTGGTCGTGGTCTTTTTCATCTGCCATGGCTTGTAGAGGTATTTCGAGAATTTGTTCGTGATCGCCCCGACAGGACAAACGGCGAGGCAGTCACCGCAAAATTCGCAGGCCAGCGGGAGGTCGCCCTTCGCCACCACCTGGTTGAAGCCGCCCTTCTTCATGAACTGCAGGGCGTCGATCATCAGCACGTCCTTGCACACGTTGATGCATTCGGCGCAGGCGATACAGCGGTTCATGTTGAAATCCAGCACGGGGCTTCGGGTATCCTCCGGTATGAATTTCTGTTTGGCATTGGCCAGATTAGTCACGCCATGCTGGAAGGCCATGTCTTGCAGTTCGCAGTGGCCGTCGGCGTCGCAGACGGGACAGTCCAGCGGATGGACGGAAAGATGCTTTTCCACGGCCTTTTTTCTGGCTTGAAAGAGGTCATCGCCTTCCGTTCGGATGATCATTCCGGCCGTCGCCTTGGCCGTGCACGAACGCACCGGCGCCTTCTTGCCTTCCTGCATGACGAGGCACATGCCGCAGGAGCCGAAGGGATCGAACGTGTAGTGATAGCACATCGCGGGAATGATCTTGCCCGTGCTGGAGATGACGTCGTAAAGGGATACACCGTCTTTGGCGGTGACGGGTTTCCCATCGATGCTCAACTCAATCGTCGCGGCTTCGACATCCGGATTTGTTGCGGGTTTCAATCCCATAGATCCTCAAACGTTACGGGTCCTCACATGTCCGTTTACCGGTCGCATTCTCCCATCACGATGTCATAGGTGCCGAACAGCGTGATCGCATCGGCGATCATGTACCCTCTCGACATGTGGTCGAAAGCCCCCATGTGGATGAACGACGGCGAGCGGATCTTGAGCCGGTACGGCTTCCCGCCGCCGGTGCTGACGATGTAGAAGCCCAGCTCGCCCTTGTGCGCCTCGGTGCCGCAATAGATTTCTCCCGGCGGGGCATTGAAGCCCTGCGAAAAGAGCTTGAACTGCTGGATCATGGATTCCAGATTCGTAAAGACCCGGTCCTTCGGCGGCAGAGTGACGCTTGGCACGTCGGCCATGATCGGGCCGTCCTGGATCTGCTCCAGGCACTGCTTGACGATCTTGACGCTTTCATACAGTTCCATGACGCGGATCCAATACCGGTCGTAGGTGTCGCCGTTCTTGCCGAGCGGCACGCTGAATTCGCACTTCGGATAGGCCGAATAGGATTCCACCTTCCGCAGGTCGTAATCCACTCCGGAACCGCGAAGCGTGGGCCCGCTCAGGCCGAAATTGACGGCGTCTTCGGCGGAAATCACCGCGACGCCCTTCGTGCGCGCGAGCCAGATGCGGTTTTTCTCGAGAAACACGATGTACTCATCGATCTTCGGAGGAAAATAGTCCAGGAACTGCCTGAGTTTGGCAAACAATGACGGGGTGAAATCGCGCTCCACTCCTCCGATGCGATACCAACTCGTCGTGAGCCGGGCCCCGCACAGCTCGTCGAACCAATCGAGCAAAATCTCTCTGTCGCGAAAGCAATAGAAGAACACCGTCATGGCGCCGATGTCGAGCGCCTGTGTCCCCAGCCAAAACTGATGACCGATGATCCGCTGCACCTCGGCGACGATGGTGCGCAGGTATTCGGCGCGTTCGGGGACCGTGATGTTCAGGAGCTTTTCGACGGCGCGGCAGTACGCGAAGTTGTTATACATCGCGCACACATAGTCGAGCCGGTCCGTGTGCGGAATGAACTGATGATAGGTGCCTTCCTCGGCCAGTTTTTCGACGCCGCGGTGCAAAAAGCCCATCACGGGCGTCGACTTGACCAGACGCTCCCCTTCCAGCTCCAGTATGACTTT
>DASUXH010000077.1:0-9154 GCA_036378015.1 Nitrospira sp.
CTTACGCCCTTGTTTCGAACGCACAAGGCACTATGACTCGCCACCTGACCAATGGCCTCAAGAGTCCTTTTCATCTCATTTGAAGCTGGGGGCGTAGCTAGGAGCGCCGCTCCCCAAGCAATTTGCGTATCCAACTGACCCGCCGAGTATCCGCGCTTAAACTCTTCAGATTGCTTCACCCACGCATTACCATCTGTCTCTGCTCTTACTGGCCATGCAAAGGCAACTAACACTAGAGTCAAGAATATGGTCAGGTTTAATTTCATTCTGCCCCCTTCCTATAGGACTCCACGTGTCGTGTCGAATCCTGCCTCGCCTACTGATGAATACTCGATTAGCAGGATTGCTTAGCACGTGCAGACGTGCTTGCCTCAGATTTGAAGAAAGTTTGCCCCTTAAAAGGGTCGTGCGCTTGCCGGAAGTACTTATCTTCGTCTCGCCAATCGTAGGTGGAAGTCTCATATTGGCTGGACCAGCTGAGAATCCAGCGCCACTCGACGCCATAACAAGTAATCCGCCGGCAACCGCGGCAGATCCTACTGCATCGTCCCCACTGCCACGCCTTACGCCGGTGGCTAAAAACACACTCGAACCCAACAAGCTCTGTCAGCCCAATCGTACAAAAAACCCCCTGCTTTCCATTGACTCCAATCCGGTCCGTTTTTTGGTCGATCCAAAGCATCGCACTCATAGTTACCATGTTCAGGTGGCCCAATGCCCGAGGGCTTCTCCCCATCTCATCTGCCTGGAAAACTATGTTGCGCTGATTCACATCACCCTCTCGAAATTGAGACGGCAAACAATTTCTCTACAATCGGAAGGCGATTTCCGGGACCATTCCTCTTCACCCCCGTTCGCACTAAAAGAGGGCCACGCCCGCCGGCGAAATTCGACCCTATCAAACCCATTGACACGTATTTGAGAAAGGATCAGACTCCCTTTCCCCACTAAGCACAACTGCCGACGGCTTCCTGGAAGGCCCGACCGCCGACTCTTGTGAGAAAAGCGGCCGTCCCATGGCGGACAAACTTTCTCCCCTCAATTTCAAGACGGTTCTCCTCATCGATGCATTTAAAGAGGATCGAGAGTACTGGGCACAGCGCCTTCACATTTCCTCACCAAACTATGTTGTCCTTGAAACCGACACTGCGGCCAACGGACTAGCTATATGCCAGTCGCAGCAGGTTGATTGCGTCGTCTTTGAAATGAATTTACCTGACATTGCTGGCTTTGGACTCCTCATTAAGTTGGTCCAGCGTCCGCGCTATCCAGAGATGGCTGTGATCCTCCTGTCACGTGTCGACCTTCCGTCCGTGGCGCAACTCGCAAAAGAACATGGAGCACAAGCGTTCTTGGTTAAGTCTCACACATCTGGTGATCAACTCAGCAGGGCCATTTACAAAGCGATTGCCACCGTGGCGCCGACGACCAAGGAACTGACAGCGGGACTCCGTCATTAACTACTGTCGAGATGATGTTGTTTCTTTCTTGTTGAATGCCCTGAGGCCTGCCTCTTCCTCTTGCTCCATCACTTCGGGTCGTAGTAGCTTGATTGGCGCTATTAAGGGATGGCCCTGGGTTCGAGTCCCAGGCGGGCTCACCACTACTGTGGATATTGGAAAATCGTGAAGATTGGTCGAACAGCGTCGGACTCGACCGGATACGTGAAGCGGGAGCGGAGCGAAACCTTGCGGAGAGGACAGACGATGGCAGATGTTCACGTCACCTGTATTACGAAGCCGAGCCCCGAGAGTCCACACGAGCAGATCACCCATATCGGCAGTGTGAAGGGGACTTGGAAATGGGCGCGTGAGCTGGTCATCGCCAGCATCGAGCTGAAATCCAATACCTTCTATGTTCTCGACCCCAGCACCAACAAGCGATCAGAGATCGGTGTGGTCCGCTCAGCGGGTCACGCGCCCTACCTTCGAACCCATGTTAATGGCGACTGGAACGACCACCTGTTTTCGCTCCCTCAATGTCCGTAAATGAACTGCATTCCTGGATCGGTCTTCTCTTCGGCTGCCTGCTATTCACGGTCTTTCTTACAGGGACGCTCACCGTTTTCGACAACGAAATCACGGATTGGATGCAGCAGCCTGAATACGTTCGGCTCTCGTCGGATGCGCGCGAGCTTGACGGAGCCTCGCCTTCCGTAACAGCGGTCGGCCGCCAGACTGGCTACCAGAGCGAAGATGCTTCAATCGGCCGCACACCGCTTCTGCTGGTGAAATTGCAAAAGAATCGAAGTTTCACGGGGCAAACGATCGATCCTGATACTGGTGAGATGGTCACCTTCCGCAACACACAGGGCGGCGATTTCTTCTATCACTTTCACCATGGATTGCTCTTGGGCTTCCCAGGAGCATGGATCGTCGGCACGGCCGGAATGGGAATGCTCGTCACGCTGGTCACAGGCGTCGCGATCCATCGCCGAGGTTTGAAGGACGTGTTGGTGTTCTGGCCGCGGTTTTCCCATCAGCGTGCCTGGTTGGACACCCACAACCTAACCGGTATCGTCCTGTTCCCGTTCCATCTGATGATTACCTTCACCGGCCTGATGATTTTTTGGTCGATCTACGTGCCGACAGATCTCCAATTTCTGTCCGGCGGCGATTCGACCCTCTCGCTTGTGTCCGATCTGCACTTCGCCCAATTCGGAAGCGCGGCGTTACGTTGGCTCTACTTTCTTATGGGGTTGGCGGCAAGCGTGATGATTGCCACAGGTCTTGTGCTATGGAGCAATAAGCGGCGCAAACATCATGTCGAGCGTCCGGGTATCACCCGCTATCGTGTGGTCGAAGTCCTCAATGTGGCGACAGTCGCCGGATTGCCCGTGGCCATCGCTGCATATTTTTGGGCCAATCGTGTACTGCCGCTGGCGCTCGTTGACCGGCCGCTGTGGGAAACCCGATGTTTCTTCATCCTCTGGTGCTGCTGTTTGGCGCATAGCCTTTTGCGAGGAGGGTCTATCTTCGCCTGGCGAGATCAACTGTATGCAGCCGCCGTACTCTTTGCGCTCTTGCCGTTGCTGAACGGGTTGATGACCGACGGTCATCTGCTGATGACCGTTCCGAAAGGGGAGTGGGCGGTCGCAGCCTTCGATCTCACAGCATTGACTGCCGGTTTGCTGCTGGGCCGGGCGGCCCGACGCATCGGACAGGTCGCGCGCAGGGAACCGTTACATGCCAGGCTGTCTCAATGAATTGGACTGCACGTGAAGGCAGGGCTGACGAGGTCAAGACTTGCCGAGAAGCGTTTCGACGGACAAATCCGTCCTTAGTCCATTGGCCGCAAGCCATTCCGGATTGAAGATCCTCGATTGATATTTCGCGCCGGAGTCGCAAAGGATCGTGACGATCGTCTGGCCGCGTCCTCTCTCCAGGGCGAGTCGCACCGCTCCGGCGACGTTGATGCCCGAGGACAGGCCGAGGAAAAGCCCCTCCTGCCGTAACAGTTGGTAAAGGATCGTGAGCGCGTCCTGGTCGGGAATGCGCCATGCGCCGTCCATGGCAATACCCTCGAGGTTCTTGGTGACCCGGCCTTGACCAATGCCTTCGGCAAAGGAATCGCCGTCGTTCGTGTCAGTATTGCCGTTGATGAACCACGACCACATCGCCGCGCCATACGGGTCGGCGCAGCCGACGAAGACTTGTGGATTGCGCTCCTTGAGATACAGCGTGGTGCCGCCCAATGTGCCGCCTGTGCCGACGGCGGAAACAAAAGCCGTCACCTTCCCTCCTGTCTGTTCCCAGACTTCCGGACCGGTGGTACGGTAGTGGATTAGCCGGTTCGCGGTGTTGTCGAACTGGTTCGCCCAGAACCAGCCCTTTTCCTCGGCGAGGCGCCGGGCAACATGATTGTAATTGCCCGGATTGGAATACGGCTTCTCCGGCACGGTCCGAACCTCTGCGCCCAGCGCGCGCAGGAGGTCAATTTTTTCCCGCGACTGGGTTTCCGGAATGACGATGACGGAATGGTAGCCGCGGGCGTGGCCGATGATCGTGAGGCCGATGCCGGTGTTCCCCGCCGTGCCCTCGATGATGGTGCCGCCTGGTTGCAGAAGTCCTCTAGCCTCTGCGTCCTCGATGATGCCGAGCGCGGCGCGGTCTTTCACCGATCCCCCGGGATTCATGAACTCCGCTTTGCCGAGGATTTCGCAGCCGGTCAGTTCCGAAAGACGGCGTAGCCGGATGAGCGGCGTGTTGCCGACGTGACGATCGACTCCATAATATCGTGAGGTGTTCATCTGATTACGATTCGCCCGTGCAGTCGAAAAAGAGTGGACGGATTGTAGGCAGAAAAGGCCTAAAAAAATCAAAGGGAATTTCTGCACGTCACACTGTGGATCTCCGAGACGCCGTCCGCAATTTCATCGAACAAGCCACAGCATCCAGGAGCGACTTCGTTCCTGTCTTCCTCCCTTTCCTCCTTCGGCTATGGTCAGGACACTCACGAGAAAAAGTGGTCATAGCGTCACCGCAAGCTGCAATTGCCCGAGTAGTTCACCCATTAGCTAGGGGTTCTCCTAGTACCTCCGAAGCCCCTGGCGCAGCACGCTACCCACCATGGGGCGGAAACTCGAAACCGCGAATATTTCTTTCGGGCTGGTGACAATCCCAGTGGGAATCTATTCGGCCATCGACGAACAGGACATTCACTTTAACCAGTTGCATGCGCCTTGCGGCAGCCGGATCAAACAACAGCGGTACTGCCCGGTATGTCAACGCGAGGTTAAGTATGAAGAACTGGTCAAGGGCTATGAGATTGCGAAGGATGAATATGTCCGCATCGATCCAGACGAGTTAGACCGGCTTCAAGCGGCGGAGAGCGAGGCGATGCAAATTCTGGAGTTCGTCCCATTGAGCGCCGTCGATCCGATCTATTTTGAAAGCACGTACTATCTGGGGCCGGAGAAACAGGGAGAAAAAGCCTGTCAGTTGCTGGCGCAAGCCATGGAAGAGATGGAGCGGGTGGCGTTGGCAAAGTATGTTTGGCGAGGGAAGGAAAGTTTGCACGTCATTCGTTCCGTCGGCGGCCGTTTGCTTCTCCACCGGATGTATTATCAGGACGAGATAAGACCGTTCGAAGAATTATCCAAGAGCGATCAGAGACCTGCTGCCGCCGAGTTGAAGCTGGCGACACAACTGATCGAGTCGATCTCCAGTGACACGTTTGATGCGGGCGCCTATCGTGACGACTATCGGCAACGAGTGCTTGAGCTCATCGAAGAGAAATCGAAAGGAAAAACCATCAGTTTGGCTCCGAAAGCCGCTGTACGTCCGACGGAGGTCGTGGACCTGATGCAGCGGCTCAAGGAGAGCCTGGCGCAGAACGCGCAGAGGAAAAGCACCCGCTCCCGGGCGCTGTCCGCCCAAACGGCTCGTGAGCCCGCCAAGAGGGCATCTTCCGGGAGACGATGACCGGCGAATATTCCTCAGCCGACCTTCGCCGAATTTTGCGCCTCGATGCATCCCAACTGCGGACCTACCTCCGCGCCGCTCTGCTTCCCGTTCCGCGCGAAGAGTCTTCCTATACATTTCAGAACCTCGTGGTCCTGCGTACGGCAAAGGGCTTGACCGAAGCAGGCGTCTCGACCGGCAGAATCCGAAAGGTCCTCGAATGTCTGGAGCGCCAACTCGGGGAGGAGACCGCGATCTCGAGTTTGAAAATCTATGCGTCGGGGAAACGGGTGGTCGTCTGGGATGGCGCATCACACTGGCAACCGGATTCAGGGCAATTTCTGCTGAACTTTGAAACCGCACAGATGCTCGCGCCCCGACGATTGGCGCCGGCGCCCTCGGTCAAGGAACCGAGCGATCGCCAAGCCGCGCAACGATGGTTTCAACGGGCGCTCACCTTGCAGAACAACTCTCCCGAAGAAGCCCGCCACGCCTACCAGGAAGCGATCCGTCTGGATCCAGGCTTGACCGACGCCCATATCAATCTCGGACTTCTGCATCACAACGTAGGCAACCTCGCCGATGCGGAAACGTGGTACCGTCGCGCTCTGGAGCATGACCCAAAACTGGCACTCGCCCATTTCAATCTGGGAGTGGTTCTTGAGGATCGACACAGGAGGAGCGCAGCCATCTCGGCCTATCAGGAGGCGCTCAAGCTCGCACCTGATTTTCTCGAAGCGCATTGTAATTTGGCGCAACTGTTCGAAACACTCGGTCGCAAGCGAGACGCGTTTCGGCACTATGCCGCTGCCAGCCGACTGAGCGGCTGACGAGCCAGGCGTCAGATCCTTGGTCGATCGCGCCTCCAATGAACCCACTTCGGTAGGACACACTCTCCCCCTCCTTCGGCCACTGCCATCCTCTGCGCAGCACTCGAAAAGTTTTCCTTGCGAATTGGGGCTTGACGGGGTTTCCATGACGAACTACACTCAAATAAGACCGTTGAAAGGGGCTGTCTTGGCCGATCTCTGCGTGTTGAACCAAGCGTCCGAACCGGTGCCGAAAGAGCGCCTGCCGATGCCCGTGCAAGTGGCCGCGGGATTGGAAAAAATCAGTCTGGCCATGAAAAGCCGCACCTGGCGGCGCGAAGGGCAGGCCGGTCTCGGTCCGTTGCAACGGCAAGTGCTCACTTTGCTTCGCGGCAAGGCCGACCATAGCGCGCAAGTCTCTGCCATTGCGAAGGAACTGGTGGTTCGTCTTCCAACCGCCTCCGAAGCTGTGGCCACCCTCGAACGAAAACGGTTGGTCAAACGGTATCGTTCGCACCGAGATGGTCGAATCGTCACCGTCGAACTGACGGCGAAGGGCGCGCGGGCCTGTGCACCGGCCGTGGGCATTCCGAATCAACTTGCTGCCGCTGCGAGCGCCTTGACCTCGACGGAGCAGGTGGCCTTCTTAAAGGGCCTCATGAAAGTGATACGGACGCTGCAGCAGCAGGGGGAAATCTCGGTGGCGCGTATGTGCGTGTCGTGCCGGTTTTTCCGCCCCTATCAACACGAAGACGCAGGCCAGCCGCATCATTGCGACTATGTCAATGCGCCGATCGGAGATCAGGCGTTGCGGTTGGATTGTCCCGAATACGAGACGGCTTCCGTGTCCCAAGCCAAGGAGTCTTGGGAGCGGTTCAACAACGGGCAGCAGCTTGTTGGATAATGAGTTAGGCAAAGCATACGAGCGATGGCGCATGCGCAGAACAAGGACTCAGGCATGAAAAAGTTTCCCTGGACGTCGTCTGCTCCGCGTGAAGAGTGGCTGGGCGCTGAATCACACATGCCATATCTCAAGCAGGAGCTTCGCAAGCAGAACCATCAGGGATGGGCTGCCTCCCATCTTGTGGTGGCGGCTGCACTGTTCACGGGTGGGCTGACGCTGGGCAGTCTCGCCGCCTTGTGGTTCACGCGCTCTCGTCGGGATGGCTAAAGCTGCTCCCGATCTCACTTCCTCCCGTACAACGCCGCATCTTCTTCGATCTGCATGAACAAGTCGTCGAGCGCTGCTTGCACGGCAGCGGCGATGGGGTCCCGATCCGTCGCGGTCACCCATCGGATCCGTGAGCCGACCGCTTCTTTTTTGACAACGTAGGTTTTCGTCGGCGGTGTTCCCGTCGTCCCCAGGTCCGACTCGAGTTGGACGGTGTACCGGTAAGCCTCCTCCCGCGAGCGAACCCAGAGCCACGCCTTGACCGTCAAGGTGAGGGAGCCCTGATCCTCGCCAACCGCGCGAAAAGTATTGCGCTGCCGGGCATATTCCACAATGGCCTGACGCAGGTCGCCGGCCGGCCAGTCCAAGAGGGAGATACCCGGCATCCGATCCGGCCCCTGAATTGCCAGTTGCGGCACTGCCACGCGAACCGTCTGATCAATGGAAGCCGACGACGTCACCGAAGGAACCGGCATAACATGAATGCTGTGGGTGCAGGCTTCAGAACTCAGAAGGCAGCATGCGCAGAGAAGCACTGGCGCAAGGCGTCTGCTCTGTCGAGCGTTCACGGAGTCGTTGCCGAGGCGGACGGTGGGTTGAGGATATTGAGATCCTCGAGAGCGCGGGCGGCCTGCTCGCGATAGGGTTTGTCGGTCGGATCGTCATAGGTATTGAGAATGCGTTGATAAGTCGCTCTGGCCTGGGGATACTGCTTCTTGATGGCGAAGTATTGTCCCAGTGCAAGCCAGTTGGTGGCGGCGGCTTCATGGGCGGTCTTCATCAAGGCAAATTCCCGCTCCACCGACGCGGTGCCCTGCAGCGACGCGCGCTTTTTCACGGTCCGTCCCATCTCGCCGGCCATGGCTTCGATCTGCTCGTTCTCATGAATCGCGGATTCCACTCGGTTGGCTTTGAGATCGGTATAAAAGGCTTCGGAACGCTCTTTGATCACATCGGCACGCTCTTGGTACGTATCGTGCGCGCAGGCCGCAAACAACAGGCTCGAGCCGAGCGTTACCCGAGCGCACCAGCGGATCGCATTGAGAGGTCGCATGGCTCGTAACCTTTCCTCGACGGGGCAAACTGAAAGTCTATCCTACAGGATTAGTCCTGAAAATTCGACAAGGGAGCCAAGGTATTAGTGACACGTCGGTCTTCAGTGTGGTATGTGTCTCCCTTCATTTGCCTGCCTTCGTCCCCATCGTCTAGCCTGGCCTAGGACGCCGGCCTTTCAAGCCGGCAACACGGGTTCGAATCCCGTTGGGGACACCAGGTAGAACTACGTAGATCCGAAAATTCCTCTCCAGCCTCCCTTCAGCGACTCTGCTCATAGCTGATCGTTCGTTCTGTGACCTCGGACTCATTCCTCATGCCGGCACCTGAACCGCACATGAGAAAATCTCTAAAGTGGGGAAACCGTAAAGTAACTTCGTGCGCGGTGGTAGGTGTCTTCCCGCCAGCTTTCTGCGCGCACTAGGGGTCAAGCACTTACCGGCTAGGGGCCTCCCACGTATGACCCCGCACACCGAGATGTGAGAAATAAAGATAAGCAGGCGACTTAGGATCTTGGCCATAATGACTCTCAAGGGACGCGCCGGGCTTCGATGAGAATCACTCACCAAAGTCAGCACCCTGCGACAAGGCATTAATCTATAAAGTAAGGAGGAAGTGATGAAGACCATGATCGCAGGAGCTCTGCTCGTCACTATATTAAGCGTTGTCCCCGCGTGGGCCCTCTTCGAATCGGAAAAAACGCTGAGCGAAAAAGCCAC
>DASUXH010000078.1:0-4819 GCA_036378015.1 Nitrospira sp.
CCACGTCGCGCACCGTCGGGCCCTCGTTGTGGGCGGGAATGACGACCCACACCCGGGATGCTGCGGCCGGCGGCCGATTCATGAGAGGCCTCCATCAATGCCAATGACCTGTCCCGTAATGTATCCCGCCTGTTCGGACACCAGAAATGCAACCAGCGCAGCCACTTCCTCCGGCGTTCCAACGCGCTTCATCGGCACCAGCGATTCCACCTGCGCGGACGTAAAGACCTGTCTCACAGCGGGCGACTCGATCACGCCTGGCGCGACCACATTCACCGTCACGCCTCTGGAGGCCAATTCGAGCGCGAGTGATCTGCTCGCCCCATGCAGACCGGCCTTTGCGGCCGCATAATTCGTTTGACCGCGATTGCCAATGATCGCCGCGGCCGAGGATACGGAGACGATTCGTCCCCATCTGGTTCCGATCATCGGAAGCAGGAGCGGCTGGGTGACATGAAAGAAGCCGTTGAGCGAGACATCAATGACATGCTTCCACTGATCTTCTGTCATTCCCGCCATCGGCGCATCGTCATGGAGACCGGCATTGTTCACGACAATTTGAATGGCTCCGGCATCGAGAAGTCGACGAAGCGCCTCAGCCGTCGCCGCCCCGTCGGCCACATCGAAGGTCGCCACGGTCGCCGTTCCGCCGTTCGCGGCGATCTTTTCCGCCACGTGCTCAGCCGATTCACGGTGCCGATGCGCGTGGACGATCACTGCATAGCCGTCGGCCGCCAGTCGTTGGCAAATGACGGCCCCAATTGCTCCGCTTCCGCCCGTGACAAGCGCGCGTTTATCGGCCATCAGGGGACCACCTTGACAAAGATTGATGCGCGCCCTTCGACGAGCGTAGACGCCCGGTGCGAGACGGTAAAGTGATACATGTATCCTTGCTCGCCCTCAACCAAGCGTCTTGCGTTGACCATGAGCCAGCCGTCGTGGTCGTCCAGCCGGTCTGTCGCGAAGACCACATCCCGCACGCCTCCAACGAGCCCGATCCGGTACTCCGGTTGGCGGCTGCCGGTCAGCAACCCCACGTGCGCGCCCATCGCTTGCGCGGCGTATTCGAGACCGGCCGAAGCCGTCAAACGTCCCTTGAAGCGCAGAGGATTACGCGAATCCCGATGAGTCGTCGTCCGGCAACTGATCGTGAGGTCATCCCAGCTTTCCACCGACTCGAGAAGACACATGGATGGTCCATGGGGAAGGAATCGTCTGATTTCCTCTTTGCCGAGACGCGTCATGTGTCAACTTCGATGACCAGCCGTTGGTCGTCCGACAGATTCATGCGGATCATGGATGGACCTGCTCCCGCCAGCGCGCGAAGCATGGGAAGCAACCGGCCGGAGGGATTGTCTCTTCTCAATCGTTCGAGGTCGATGTTCGACATCCCGGTCGCCTCTCCACATTCGGCTGATGCCAACGATACCTTCGCACTGGACGTCCCGACAGTCGGGGGGCACGTCATCACCAACGCCGCGGCAAAGCCCGACTGAATGGGCCGGGCTCGATTGAGCGGCTCCGGCGAGGGCAGGTCATAGGAGACGAACAAGACAGGACGGCTCTCTACAGCTGCATAGGTCGCAGCCTCAAGGAGTCCTGCCGCGCAGGAATCGTCATAACAAGACAGGGCCGTAGAGGATTGCTGGCAGCTGGTGGCGATTCCCCAGTATCCGGCCGCCGTATTGTGCACGGATTGGTGGAACAGCGTCGGTGAAATGATGCGCTCGGTCGTCGTGAGCGCACGACAGAGTTGATCGAGCACGCCCATTTCGCCTCCCGAGGAGGCGAAGACGGTGGCCACATCTCGTGGATCGAGCCGCGACTGAACGATCGCTTCGTGGGCGACGTGCACGGCCCAGCGGACTCCGGTAGTGCTGCGACGGCGTTCGTTCGAGGGCAGCAGCGCGGCGTCCGGATCAGGACTGGAGTCGACGCAAAAGGGCTGCAGGCCGGTCAGCACTTCACGCCCCGTGGCCCAGCCCTCAAGGCCGGCGCTCAGGAGACCGACGCCGACGAGACCGATCCGCATTCACAACACTCCCAAGACAAGGCTGCAATTATTGCCGCCAAAGCCGAAAATATTACTCAGGACGCGGCGAACCGGCCGCGACTGGTTGTCCCTCAGAATATGGCAGGACAAGGCGGGATCCACCCGCTGGCAGTTGAGCGTGCCCGGGACGAATCCCTGTGTGAGGCATACGGCCGAGATCAGCGCTTCCGTGATTCCTGCCGCCCCCAGCGTGTGCCCCGACCATCCCTTCGTCGAACTGGCGGCAGTGTGAGTACCAAAGACGCTGTGGACGGCTCTGTCCTCCACGGTATCGTTGGCTCTTGTGGCCGTGCCGTGCAGGTTGATGTAGTCGATATCCGCCGCCCGCAGACCCGCCCGGTTCAATGCCTGGCACATGGCTCGAATGGCGCCTGCGCCTTCAGGATGAGGGTGCGACATATGATAGCCATCGGTGCTCTCACCATATCCGAGCAGGGCAACGGCTCCCCTCCGTCGCACGTTCCGACTGGATTCCAACAGGGCATAGCCCGCGGCTTCACCGAGCGACAGGCCGTCCCGATCTTCGTCGCAAGGACGGCATGGCTCTGCCGACAGGAGTTGGAGGGAGGAGAACCCGTACAACGTCGTCAGACAGAGACTGTCCACCCCGCCGACGATTGCGGCGTCGCAGACGCCGGCCTCAAGGTACCTCGCCGCAGTGGCAAAGACCTTGGCGCTCGAGGAACAGGCCGTGGAGATGACGAGGGCCGGCCCCCGGAGTCCCAAGCATGAACGCACAAAATGGCCCAACGAAAACATGTTGTGGGTATATCGATAGCGCGAGGCAAACGTCCCCGGCAGCTCGCCTGTTTGCGGATCACGATCGCGGTAGGCGTGTTCGGTCTCGAGAATACCGGACGTACTCGTGCCCATGATGACGGCGATGCGCTCCGCGCCATATCGTTGTTTGGCCTCCGCCACCGAGACCATGAATCCATCTTGTTGCAATCCGAGCCAGGCCAGGCGGTTGTTCCGGCAATCGAATCGTTCCAAGCCATCTTGCAGTGCAAAGTCTTCAAGGCCGTCGACACGGCCGATATAGGTTTTGAGGAGGGCGTCCTCGAAGTTGCAGGGCCTCAACCCCGACCGACGCTCGCGCAAGGCCTGCGACACTGCATTGACGCCGCGCCCGTTCGCGGTCACCAGCGTATACGCGGAGAGGGTGACGGGAGACATAGCTCGCTCAGACGGCATGCGGGGCCTTTTTCGTCATGATCCCGGCGAACAGCAGACAGCAGAATGATCCGAGCGCAGCCGTCATGCCGATCGCGTGTAGGACCGGAATGCTCGAAGTGGCCAACACGCCGAAGACGAGAATGGTCGTCGTGCTGCACACGAGCAAACCGTACAATGTCTGTAATCGTCCTTCTTCGGTGCCTTCGAGCCGATTGAAGAACAGCGCATAGTCGAGCCCCAGCCCGATGACCAGCAGAAAACTCGCAATGTGAAACAGTGACATCGGCTCACCGGACAAGTTCAGGACGGCGGCAACAACGGCCAACGCGCCCAGGATGGGAAATACAATCGGCCCTAGCAACGTGGCGGACTTCAAGCCGATCGTGAGGACGAGGCCGATGACCAGAAGACCGCAAACGACAATGACGGCCGTCCGGTCACGATAGGCGGCCATCAGCCGGTTGGACTCCTCCTTGAGATCGGCATAGGTGACAGCGGGCATGCTCCAGCTTCGCACGACATCGGCCAATTGTCCGCGGTCCGCGACTCCACGCAACGGCACAATGGCCTTCCAGCTCCCTGCCTGCTCGAACATCAAGGAGTCCGTCTTGGCCCCCAGGGCGGTTCCCTGGAACGCGCGTCGCTCGAGCGGCGGCTGCGTCCGGGCAGACTCGATGGCCGCAACGAACGGTGTGAACAACCCCGGAAAAAACCGGAGACCCTTCAATGCTTGGTCAAGGTTATGCTTCAGAACAGAACTCTCAGGGAGTTGGGATTGGCGGTCCTGCTGCGTTCGACGACTCGGCACAACGTGCGAGATAAGCTCGTAGCCGGCGATGACTCCGCTGGCGCGCAACGGCTTGAGATTGGCATCGACGACCTCGCTGTATTGAAGCACATCTTCTTCGGTTTGTCCTTCAATAACGAGCAGATCGCGCAGGTCCGGCGCACCCATTTCGTCTCTGAGCTGGCGATCGAGCTGTTTCTTCGGCTCCGAGACCGGGCTGAGACTCGCCAGTTCCGTCTGCCACAGGGGCGTATGAGACCACAACAGCGCCGCACAGGCAAGGAGGATTGCAGCCGGAAGCATGGGTTTCAGGCTGGTCAGGCGTTCGAGCTCGGCATGGACGGCCGGCCACACCGGTCGAGGAACGAATCCGTCGGGAATGAAGCTCGGAAGAATCCATCGGGTGACCGCCGCAGCCGCCAGAATCCCTGCGACGGCAAAAAGGCCCAACTGCGTCAAGGCGGGGAATCCAGCAAACAGCAGCGCGGCAAATCCAATGGCCGTCGTCGACACTCCCAGCCGCATCGTCGGCCAAATCTCCCGCACGACGGCCGAAGCCGGGCTGCGCGGAGTCAAATGGCTGAAGAGGTGGATCGGGTAATCGTCGACGACACCCAACAATGTGATCCCAAATCCAAGCGTAATTCCATGGATGAAGCCGAAGCAGCCCTGCACGGCAAGCATTCCGGCCAGAATCCCGGTCGTAAGCGGAATCAAGCTGAGGAGCACAAGCGTCAACGATCGATAACTGGCATAGAGAAAGCACAACACCAACACGCCGGCGGCCGTTGAGAGCCGCCACA
>DASUXH010000079.1:0-7356 GCA_036378015.1 Nitrospira sp.
TCACAACGGGGATGGAGACGAGAGGTGGTTCCGGGTGGATGTTCTGGCGAACGGCGATATCGCGAAGGTCCGCCGAAAGTGTCAGCGGGTGAAGGGCAAGAGCGCCGATCGTGACATGAAGGCCGGGCAATGCGGCATTCGCCTGGTCTTCGGCATAGCGGCGAAGAGGCTCTTCCGCCACGGATGCGGCAATCACAACGGTCAGCGCCACTAGACCAAAGACGACGCCGGCAATAATCCATCCGCGGCGATGCTTCGCCATTTTCCTACCCTTCGACCGGTGCGTGGATTCGATCAGCGGGTGCGGATGCAACAGCGAAGGACAAGCCTCCCGCGGTGTCGGCACCGATCACTCGTCGCGGGGCCGGCGTTGGGCCGGACGGCATGCGGCTCCTGCTTCGCCGGACCGGCTGAGTTGATCGAGCAAGGACTGTCCGGCCAATCGGACGAGATCCTGAATGAATGAGCGTCCCGCATGCAGAGCGGCGCTCTGGAGACGGTCCCGTTCCTGTGCGACCTCCGTCGTGACGCCATCCCACAACTCCCGGAGCGGCCTCCACATGTCCGAGGTCTCTGCTCCATTTGGCCGCCGTTCCAGGAAGTCGAGCCGTTCGCGGCGCACGGGTCCCCCTCGAGCCGGCTCATGGCCATAGAAAGGATAGACGCCGCGGGGCTCGCGAGCTCGGCCATCTTCCGGCATCACGTCGGCCGCGTCTGCGTCCGGTGGATAATAGCGATAGACGCCGGATCCCCGCCGCCTGTGTTCGATGAGGCCGGCAAAGAATCCCAACGCAACCGCACTGCCCACCATGAGCCAGGGTCGCCGTCCTGCCTGGATGGATGGATTGAGACGATGAGTCGTGCGTTCGATGAAGCCGGCCGCCTTGTTTCTCGCCAGGTCGAGCGCATCCAACGCCGCCGCCCTGGTCGACCGGACCGTGGCTTCCACCTGCCGCTCGAGCGTCTCGATCTTGTCAGCCAACGCGAGACGGGTTTGCAGAATGTTTTTTACGTCCTCTTCAACGTCATGCGCTCTTTGATCCATTGGACATTTTCCTTCATCGTATGGAGACTTCGAAGTGGCGTCGTATGCACGCTGTCGGCAAGCGACCGAGCCCTGACGATCAGGGCGATGCCGCTGCCGGTCACAGCAGCTCCGACTAGCCCATAACACACCCAAAGCGGCCACTCGAACCATTCGTTGAGGCCGTGAACCAGCATGAGGAGCAGAAACAAGGCGCCGACGCCCCCCAAGACGGCGCCGACGCCGAAACCGGAAGCCGCCCGTCCGGCCTTGGACAATTCAAGTTTGACTTCGTCCTTAAACAATTGCGCTTCTTGACGCATCAGCACTCTCGCATCGTCCAGAATGCCGCCAACCAGATCCATCAAGCCATATCCGGACCGCCGACTTGTCTCTTGCATGTGTTACCTCATCCTTCTTGAAAGGGCGTACCCAATGCCCAGCGCGAGAATCAGTGTCGGCCAGGGATAGCGCTCGATGATCAATTCGATGCGCTCGAGCCAGTCCGTGCCGAACGTGTCGTCCCCGGCCTTATGGCCAAGTGCGTCTGTGGGGACTCCAGCCGTGGTCCTCGTAAGGTCGTCGCTACCGGTGGGATGGTATAGCGGCATGGCGTTCTTGTGTTGACGATATCACGCACCAATGCCTCACAAACTGGGAGCATCCCTAGAGAACGCGCGGAACGCTAAAGACGCTATGGACATGCTCAATCAACGGTCATTGGTCAGTAGAGAGGCTTTGTCCCTCGACCATTGACTCTTGACCAGATGCAGCATCGTTACGAGATTCGTTCGAGGAGCGCGACCGGCGCATGATTCAACACACGCGCCAGCGGCAGGACTCGGCGGCCGTTCAATGACTCGGCAGTGAAGATTTCGCCGGTGAGAAGATGACGGAACTCACCGAGCGTCGGCCAAGGGGGAGTCGTGATCCAGGTGTCTCCCCAGACCGCCGGACCCATCGGCGGATGCTTACTGTCGGAAGTTAATGTGGCGACCAGTCGGGGTACCACCGCCACAAGCGCCTGATGCTGGAAGAGGCGGGCGAATGCGCAGACGTGTTGTTTCTTGCTGCCGCCGCATTCCAATGGCAAATACTCTCCTTGCCGGAAGAGGTCCGGATTGAGACGACGGTGCTCCAAGCCGGTCATGATCGTGTACATCTTGGCGCTCCCGTCATGCGCTTGTTCAAACAACCCTCGCGTGAACTCCGCCCGATTGGGACCGAGGCGCTTCATGGTCGAACGCAGGTCCTCCGCCATCTCCGACCGAATGCGATAATCGACCGGCCCCCGGTTGTCGGGATCGACCAGATGAAACGACCAAAGCTCGGAGCCCTGATAGAAATCGGGCACTCCCGGCGCCGCGATTTTTAACAGCAACTGGCTGAGAGAGTTGTAGAGGCCGTACCGCGCCACGCGCTCTTGAAAGGGAAGGAAATCTTCGAGGAAGCGATTGGACGATGTCCGGGCCAGCACGCCTTCCACGAACGCCTGCACAGAGTGATCGTACGCAGGGCTCGGGTTGATCCAGCTGGTGTGCGCCTTGGCCTCGTGCACGGCTTTCTGCATATAGCGCTGAATGCGCTCGCAAAATTCCTTATAGGCCTCGTCGCCCATGGCTTCAAGGGGCCAGACCCCGACAAGCGTTTGATACAGGAGATACTCGTCGTTGCGATCGGGCATCCGCTCGCCTTCCGTTTCCCTGAAGTGTTGCCGATTCATGCGGCTCCAACGGCTGACTTTGAGTTTCCATTCCTGCGGTAGCTCGGACAAGACATTGATCCGGGCGCGCGCGTCTTCGCTCCGCTTTGTGTCATGCGTGGACGAGGCGGACAGCGCGTGCGGCCAGCGAGCCTGCCGCTCCCACATCCCTTTGTGAAAGTCCTCCACCGAAAGACCAAACCCCTCGGGCTCGCCGCCGACCTCGTTCAGGGATATCAGGCGGTGGTAGCGATAAAACGCGGTGTCCTCGACCCCCTTGGCCGTCACGGGGCTCGTCGTTTGCTGAAATTTCATGACGAAACGGATCTGCTCGTCTTGATCCTCATGGGTCCGGGTTTCGCGTTGCTTGAGGAGGATGGAACGGATGAAGTCGAACACCTGACCGCTGATCGCCGGGTTTCTTCGCTTCGCGCGGGCCACAGCCATGTGGATGTAGGCGCGATCGCGATCGGCGACGGTCTGCACTCCTTCTGTTACGTACGTCCGATACACCGGAAAGCAGGCGATAATCTCCCTGATGGCGTGGGTGAGGTTATTCAACGTGAAGTCGCGCGAGCGGCGGTCGCGCTCCGAAATGCCGTTCAACTGGTGGCCCAACACATTGATCTCGCTGGCCATGGAGACCTGCATGATCAATTGCTTGCAGGCATACACGAGATCGGCATACTCGTCTTCACGCTCGAGGACTTTCAAGTAAAAATCCGTGAAGGATTGTTCGTTGGCCCCGGCGACGAAGAGGCCGTTGACCTGGTTGAGAAAGTCGTAGCCGGTTGTCCCTTGGACGGGCCACGCTTCAGGCAGCGGCTCATCCTTGCCCAGAATTTTTTCCACGACGATATACAGAGGCGGCTGTGAGCTGTCCTCCGGCGGCATAGTCAGCTCGCGTAGCTGCTCTAGATACCGTGCAGGGTCATACAACCCGTCAACGTGGTCGATCCGGCAGCCACGCACGCTTCCCTGCCGAACGAACTGGAGGAGGAGCTGGTGTGATTCCTGGAACACCGCTTCTTCTTCCATCCTGATGGCGGCCAGCTCATTGATGTCGAAAAACCGCCGATAATTGATCTCCTCAGACGCCACCTTCCAGGATGCGAGCCGATACGCCTGCTCGTTCAGCAGCGCGTCCAGGAGATCGAAGCTTTCCGACCGTCCCCCTTCTCCGTTGAAGATTCGAACGTTCTCGAGCACGAAGTCGCGGATGACGGGACTCTCTTCCACGAGGGCGGCCAACCGTTTTTTGACAATTTCCTTTTCGCGATAATGCTCTGCGATCCGTTCGGGATTTCGTTCCCCCGCCGCCGGTAAATTTTTCAGCGCGGTCAGAATGCTTTGCAGCTCCAACACCGGCATGGCCTGCTCGTTTTCCGCCACCAACCGCTCGAGACGATGCGACAGGATTCTGGTCCATGTCTTCGGCGCAAGCGGAAGGTGATGGTCTGCATACCGCAGGGCAAACGTCCCCTCCTCGTACACCAGTACGATTTCCTGATTTTCGAGCACGGCGCCGTACTGATCGCCCAAAATCGGCAACAAGACTTTATTGTCCAGTTCGCGTTTGATCGGATGCCAATCAATGTCGAATGCCGTCGCGTATCGGGAGCTGGGACCGTTTTCCAGCACGTCCCGCCACCACCGATTCAAGGTCTTGCCGATGCCCATGTGGTTGGGGACGACGTCAAGGACGATGCCCATGCCGTGAGCTTGGACGGTCTGGACAAATTGCTGAAAGCCGTCCTCGCCGCCGAGCTCCGGATTGACGACGACGGGGTCAATCACATCATAGCCGTGATCGCTGCCGGGCGCCGCCTTGCTGATAGGAGAGAGATAGTAATCGGTGATGCCGAGCGCCTGCAGATACGGGACCGTAGTAGCCGCGTCGGCAAAGATAAAGCCGCGATGCAATTGGAGCCGGTATGTGGCCAAGGGAAAGTTCGGCTGTCCCGAGGTAGTCATGATGCGCGTTTCAAGGGCTCGGTCGTCAGAGAAGAGGGATGCGGGAGCACGATCAGCCCGGATTCTGACAGATGAAAGTTTTTGCTGTCGTGTACGCGGTCAAATCCAATTCGGCTGTGTGCCGGAACGACGCTCCCCCGATCGGCGATGACCCGCCGGAGCCGCGCCTGCGGCCCGATACGTACGTCGTCCAGAATGACGCACTCCTCCAGCTGCGCGCCGCGTTCGATGTGCACATTTCTCCCGATGACTGACTTTCGGATGTCGGCGTCGACGCATAGTGCGCCATGTCCGATCATTGACTCGTCGGCCCGCGTTCGAACCAGCGCGGCCATGGGCCCTTCATGATCGCCTGAAAAGATCGGCCACGCCGGATTGCGCAGATCGAACAGCGGAGTCTCGCCGAGCAAGTCCATATTCGTCTGCCAGTAGGCTTCGAGCGTGCCGACATCGCGCCAATAGGCTTTCTCTTCGTACGGGCGCAGGCCTGGGATATCGTTGTCCTGGAGGTTATAGACGTATACACGATGTTGTTCGAGCAATTCGGGAACGATATTGCGGCCAAAGTCATGCGTGCCAGGCCGTGAGGCATCGCGCATCAGGAGCGGAACCAGCGTCTCTGTCTTGAAGAGGTAGTTGCCCATGGAGGACAGTGCGTAGCCGCGGCGTCCAGGCATCTGCTTGGGTGCCGACGGCTTTTCCTCGAATCCGATCATCTTGCCGTGGGTGTCGGCCTCCAAAATCCCAAACCCACCTGCAGCTTCGACCGGAACGGGCAACGCCGCGACCGTTGCGTCCGCTTCGTTCTCGAAATGCTCGTTGAGCATCTGCTGGATATCCATCCGATAGACATGATCGGCGCCGAAAACTGCAATGGTATCGGGTTGCCAATCGGCGATAAGGTTGAGGTTCTGGTAGACCGCGTCCGCCGTCCCTTCGTACCACCCTTCGCGCGCGCGCATCTGCGGCGGGACGATACTCACGAAACTGCGGGTCAACCGGCCGCCGATTTGCCAACTTTTGCGTAGGTGCTCGATCAGAGATTGAGAGCGATACTGGACGAGAACATACAGCGAGGTGATGGACGAATTCACGAAGTTACTGAGGACAAAATCGATGATGCGGTACTTCCCACCGAAAGGCACGGCTGGTTTACTGCGGACTTCTGTCAGCGGCAGGAGACGCTCGCCCTTGCCTCCGGCCATGATAATTCCCAGAACCCGTTGGGGCTTCATTGTTCCTTTCATGGAGGGCTTGGGCACCGTCAAGGCACGATACCAACTGTGAGATAGTCACCTAACTAGGTGTTTCCCTTGTCGAACGACATGCCGTAGCTTCGGTCCTCGTTGAAAAAGCGGAATGCCGGCTCCCTGGGGAATTCCCCAGTACGTTTCCAACAATCGAGCGGCGAAGATGCAGCGACTCACCAAGCGAGAGAAGGCGGTTCCATGACTCTATGGCTCCTCTGTGGATTGTTGGCGTTCGCGCTGATGAGCGCCTCTGGGCATGCCGCTGAGGAAGGAGGATCAGCTGGGGATCGGCCGAAGGAGCCGCCGCGAGCGGTCGAGCCGAAAAAGAAACAGGACCAGGATACCAAGACCGAAAGCACTGGAAAACAGGGCGTGGACAAATCGGCGGGCGAAGAAAAGCCGAAAGCCACGGACGAGAAGGCAAAGACGGAGGAAAAGGCAAAGATAGAAGAAAAAGCGAAGCCGGAAGAGAAGGCGAAGACGGAGGATAAGGCAAAGACAGAAGAAAAAGCCAAGCCGGAAGAGAAGGCGAAGACCGAGGAGTCCAAACCCGAAGAACCCGCCAAAAAGCCGATCACTTCGTTGAATTTGGCGATCAAATTGGCGTTGATGGCGGATCCGCAGTTGTTCCCCCTCGATATTGAGGTCGAGATGGACAAGGGAAAAGCCACGTTGAGTGGCGCAGTCCCCACCGAGGAGGACAAGGCCAAAGTCGGTGAGATTGCGGGCAAGATCGATGGCGTTGAGACCGTGGTCAATAAATTGACCGTCACGCCGGCCCTCAAGGACAAGCTGGCGAAGAAGCAGGACGAGAGCATTGCCCACGTCGTACGGGACCGTCTGGCGCGAAGCGAAACACTGAAAGCCGTCGGGTTCGACGTCAAGTCTGAAAACGGGATCGTGTACCTCAGCGGCAAGACGCGCTTTCAGGTAATTGCACTCGAAGCGGCGGAGGCCGCCCGACAAGTTCCCGGGGTCCGCGCCGTCGACACCGCTGGCGTACAGATCGTCGCCAAAGACTAAAACCCACAGAGGCTAAGGTCAAGGCTGAGACTGAGGTTGGGCCAAGCGCAGAGCGCCGGTCATTGCTGCGCGAGCCAGCTTGAGCCCTAACCTATTGTTGGAGGATCGTCTCACGCGTGTCATCAACGACTTATCGACGCACTCCCGCCAGCACCACCGGCATCATCACGCCAAGCCGCGTTGGTTGCTGAGCGATGGATTTTCCTACGTCTGGTGGGGACAGGTCGCCTCCCAAGTGGGTGACGGCATCTCCAAGCTGGCGCTGCTGTGGTTCGTGTATTCCGTGACCGGTTCGCCGCTGAAAACGAGCATCATCGGCATTCTCCAAACCGCTCCAGCGATCGTCCTCGCGCCGCTCATCGGCGTGGCGGTGGACCGTTTGC
>DASUXH010000080.1:0-6295 GCA_036378015.1 Nitrospira sp.
CTCGTGGGCAATGCCGGCTTCACGCTGGACAATCGAGGTTTCAATATCGGGGGTGGGATAGTCAAATTCGATCGCCATGAACCGCTGCTTCGTACTCGGTTTCAGATCCTTGAGCACACTTTGATAGCCGGGATTGTAGGAAATGACAAGCAGGAAGTCGTCGGCGGCCTCGAGCACCTGGCTTTTCTTTTCGATAGGCAGGAGCCGCCGGTCGTCACTGAGCGGATGGATGATGACCGTCGTATCTTTTCGCGCTTCGACCACCTCGTCGAGATAGACGATCGCACCGTGCTTGACTCCCAAGGTGAGCGGGCCGTCAACCCACACCGTGTCCTGCCCCTTGAGGAGGTACCGCCCCACCAGATCGGCCGCCGTGAGGTCTTCGTGACAGGCCACGGTGATCAACGGCCGGCCCAGCCGAAACGCCATGTGCTGGATGAAGCGCGTTTTCCCGCAGCCGGTCGGTCCCTTGAGCATAACCGGCATGCGGGCTTTCGCCGCGGTCGTAAACAGACCGACTTCACCGCGAACATCCGCGTAATAGGGTTCTTGCTGAATGCGGTACTGCCCGATGTCGAATTCGCGCCCAGATTGGCTCATGCGGGTCGGCTTTTCCCGGTTCCGTAAAATTCACCGGCACGATAAACGGAACGGAGGTTTAAGATCAAGAGACGCACGTCACCCTACCTTCGCGCCATCCAACACGTCCCGGACCTTTTTCGCCAGAACATTGGGAGTGAACGGCTTGGGCAGAAACGACGCGTCGCGCGAAATTCCCCCCTGCTCGAACAGCGGATGATCCGGATAACCGGACATATAGAGCACCTTGATCCCCGGACGGACGATCTGAATCTTTTCCGCCACCTCCGGTCCGCTCATCTGCGGCATCACGACATCCGTCAGCAGGAGATGAATCGGCCCCTGGTGCTTCGCGCCGGTCATGAGCGCTTCGATGCCGTGGCGTGCCTCCAACACGGTGTATCCATGCAGGCGCAGCGTCTCGTGCACCAGGCCCCGCACGGCCGGCTCGTCTTCCACGAGCAGAATCGTCTCTCGTCCGTGCACCGGCTCCGCATCCTGCGTTCCCACCGCTCCGGCCACGCCTTGATCGACCAGCGGAAAATAGATCTTGAACGTGGCCCCCTGGTCCTTCTTGCTTTCCACCACGATGCTGCCGCCGGTTTGTTTGACGATCCCATACACAGTCGACAGACCCAACCCTGTGCCTTTGCCTTTCTCTTTGGTGGTGAAGAAGGGCTCAAAGAGATGCGACTGGGTCTCTTCGTCCATCCCATGACCGGTGTCCCGCACGGCGAGCAGGACGTACGAACCAGGCTTGACGCCGGCCGGCGTCTGACGCGTCGGTTTCCCAACCGTCACATTGCGCGTTTCAATCGTCAGACGGCCGCCCTTCGGCATTGCGTCCCGAGCATTGACGGCCAAATTCATGATGACCTGCTCGATCTGCCCGGCATCCGCTCTGATCGATCCCGTGTGCGGGTTCAGTTCGGTGCACAATTCGACGATGTCCTCGCCCAGCAAACGACGCAGCATGCCGTCCATATTGGCGATCAGCGCGTTGAGATCGATGACTTTCGGCGCAATGAACTGGCGCCGGCTGAAGGCCAGCAGCTGGCGGGTCAGGCCGGACGCCCGATCCGCCGCTTTCTTCACCTCGATCATATCCTTGCGAATCGGGTCCTCCGGCGCGAGGCGGGCGAGCAGCAGCTCGCTGTAACCGCGGATCACCGTGAGGAGATTATTGAAATCGTGCGCGACGCCGCCGGCGAGCCGGCCCACCGCCTCCATCTTCTGTGATTGGCGCAACTGCGCCTCCGTTTGTTGCAGCGCTTCCTGAGCTCTCGTGCGGTCGCCGAATTGCTCCAGCTTCAGACCGACGTCTTCGATCATTTTGAGCAATTCTTCGTCGGGTACGCGAATCTGCCGGCTGTAGAGCTCGACGACGCCCTCGATGTCGCCGCCCACGCGCACCGGAAATCCGAAGGCCCCGTGGAATCCCACCTCCTGGGCCAGTCCCTGACGAGGGAAATTCGTGTCGTGCGCGACATCCGTGATCCATGCGGCCTTCCCGTTCGCCCATATACGGCCGGGCAGTCCTTCTTCCGGCTTGAAGGTCCGCTCCCAGGTCCGCTCGAGAAACGATTCGGCCCCAACACCGGAAGCCTGCCATTGATCCAGGCAGCGAAGCACGGAGGCGGCTCGATCCACCCGCCAGAAAATTCCGCAGTCCCATTCCAGATTCTGCCCGACCACCTGCATGATCTTCGGCACCGCTTCTTCGAGACTGCGCGATTCGGCCAGCACGCGGGTCACTCCGTACTGAGCGGTGAGGCGCTCTTCCGCCCGCTTGCGATCGGTAATGTCTGAGAACGAGACGACGACGGCCGAGGGACCGGCCCCCTCTTCGGCCGGCAACGGTCGTGAATTGATGTCGATCCATCGCAGCCTTCCGTCGGGCCGGTAGACACCCATGACGACGCTGGCGCACGGCTCGCCGCTTCTCAATGTCATGGTTGCGGGATACTCCTCCGGCAGGAAGGGAGATCCGTCTTCATGAATCGTCCGCCAACGTCCGTCATGCAGGGTCCGCCCGGTCAACTCCTCTGCAGGCATCCCGAGGATGCGTTCGGCGCTCGCATTGCCCGTGCGCACCACCCCTTCCGGGTCGATGACGACGACGCCTTCGTCGAGGGCGTTCACCACCGAGCGATACCGGACCTCGCTCTCCTTGAGCTTTGTCTCGGCTTTGCGCCGCTCGGTGATATCGCGGATAAAGGCGCTGAAGAAGATGGTGCCGCCGACTTTGACGGGAGAAATGGCCAGTTCGACCGGAAATTCCTCGCCCGAACGGCGGAGGGCCTGCACTTCCACTCGCCGATTCAGAAAGTACGCTTCCCCGGTGGCCAGGTACTGACGCAATCCTGCTTCATAACTTTCCCGGTCTTTTGGGGGAATGATCAATTCCGACAGGCGCTGGCCCAGCGCCTCCTCGCGCGACCATTCGAAGATGGCCGAGGCCTGTCCGTTCCAATCGGTCACGATGCCCGCGGCGTCCACGGTGACCAGGGCATCCAGAGCGGTCTCCACGATGGCGCGGTTTCGCTCCTGGCTTTGAAGCAGAGCCGCCTCGGCCGCGCGCGCCCACGAGCTTTCCTGCTGGACCTGCTGATACTCCGCGCGCAGGTGAGAGGTGGACCAAAACAGCAGCAACACCATGGGGATCCAGACGACCGCGCCCGTGATGCCCACCTTCCATAAGATGGACGTCATTGGCTCGAGAATGCGATCGCGATCCATACGGACCAGCACATGCCAGCCGAGGCCGGGAAAATCGCCAAACCCTTTGGTGCGTGCGAAGCCCGTCACGACAGGACGTCCGCGATACTCTTCTTCGACGAATCCCGCATCGCCGAACGGAGGAGCCTTGGCCGACCGCATCGCTGACTGCTGAGCATCGAGCGGGGACTTGTCGAGAAGATCCGAATCCACAAACACCATTCCCCTCGACGTCATCATTTGAACGACGACGGCTCCGGCGAAATCTTGCCGGGCTTCAAGTGAACGCACCGTTCGGGTGGTGACGTCTTCGAGCGTCGACATCGCCACGCGGCTCGTGACGACGCCTTGAAAAGTCCCGGCCTCGTCCAAGATCGGCGCTGTGAAAACGACGGCCTCGTTTCCATCGTCTGAATCGGTCACCTCGACGTCGTCGATCTGGATGGTCTTCCCGTCGCGGGCCCGTTGGAACCACCCTGTTCCGCTGAAGTCGCCGCCGCGCAGGGAGGCGTCGGTCGAGGCAACCATGGTCCCCTCGCGGTCCGTCACACCCAACCACTGATACACGGGACTGTAGTTCGTCCGCATCCACCCCAGATAACTCGCAAGGTACGCCGGGTCGGACGACCGCAGGCCGAACGCACGCGCCATCATCTGGGCGTCACCGTATCGTTCGAACAACAGCCGGTCGAGCTTATCGGACACTTCGGCGGCGGCAATCCTCAGCTCTTCGCCGGCTGAATAGACCAACCGGTGCTCCACGCTGCGGAGGAGAAACGTGCCTGCCGCCACGGCGACCAGATTCATGAGGATGATCAAGTGGGGCAGCCAGCGGTAACGCGATGAGTCGAGGGGTTGTTGAAAGTCTTGCTTGCTCATGTCGGCGGAGCCTCGGAGGCGATCAAGCTCTGGCTGCGTGCGATGGGATGATAGGCGTTTTTCGATTCGCGCAACCCGACGAGTCCAGAATCGTCGAGGGTATTGATGTATTCGGCGCCCTGCGAAAGGGCCTTGAGGCAGGCGTCACGGAAGAGATATTGGGCGAGTCCGGGGATGGTGCGGTCGGCGACTTCCAGCAACACGCACCACGTCGTCTTGTTCAACCAGTACCCGAACGTGTAGCCGGAGAGCCGGCCCTGTAATCGAAGCACCGACCCTTCAAGGTTGAGATCCTGCGCGTGAGAGAAGGCCACTTCATGGGAAGACCTCGCGTCTTCGAGCAGCAACTCTGCATAGGGATCAGAGTGTTGCGCGTGTTTCTGCTTTCTCCACTTCTCCAACAAATGACGGCACTCAGCGCGGTCGTGCGGGTGATAGGGTTCGATGCGCACTTCTCCTTCTCGCTCGACTCGATTGCAGAGCGCCCGCTGTGATTTGTACCGGTCTCCGGCGAGGCGGGCCAGCGCGTCGGCTCGGTATAGATAATCCGGATCTTTGGGAGCCAGCCGATAGCCCATGGCTTCCAGGTTCGGGGCCAATTGAGGCGGCACGTTTTCCACGCGGCTCACTGCGCTGCCCCTGTTCCAGCGGCGCATGAGGGAGAAGGCCTCGCGCAAGGGCTGCTCAATCGGCCCTTTGCAAAGCGGGGGCAGAGGCATGAACCAGCCGCTAGGCGATTGAACAAACACACAGAGAGCGCCGTGGAGATCGGTCCACCAATAGGGGAGCAACGCGTTCCATAGATAGTGATACGGAGCCGAATAGGCGGCGAGCGTGCCGTGGAGGCCGGATTCCGTCAGGGCGTCCGTCAGGCGAGACAGATCGTCCCAAACCAACCGGGAGGCCGGCTGCCCCCACTCTGCGAACATCGAGCTGGTCAGGGCCTTGAGAGGAGCAAGGACGAGGACGTCGGCTTGACAGCGGCCGACCAGTCGTGGATGTCGGACGATCCGTTCGATCATGGCAGGCCGGTTCAGCATCGTCATCACGTCATCGGCGTGGCGTTTGATCGTATCCGGCACTTGCGCTCCCATGTATGGGCATGTTCTGTCCCATCCCAGGACGACTTCATTATGAGCGGCGTTCCACATAAGAGCCAGGGGATAAAGCTGGCAGTCGAGGGGCCGGTGGTCATAGAGCCGGCAGGTGCGGCTCCCGCTCTCAAATGCGGGGCAGTGAAACCCTTCTCCCCGCTCATCAGGGACGAGGGCCACTTGGCTGCCTTGGGCGTCGGGAAAGACCGCGGACGGCAGGCCCTGTTCGACTGCCAGGGCAATCTCCTCGCCGGTGAAATAGGGGCGAAGGACGCTGTCGGGGTCCGGAAATCGACAGCACACCTCACAACGGAAACATGCGCTGCTGGGAACGAGCTGAGGAAGGATTTTTGGTGTAGTCATGAGGAATTCCGCAGGGATGCCACATTCTAGCACCATTCCCAAAACACTCAAATTCTTGACCCAAACCACCCTCACTGGAATACTGGTCCCCAGCATCGCTGCTCACCGCATACGACGACCATGGCGCTGCCTCCGAAAGGCCCACAATACGATCCACAGGTGTTGCTGAACTCGCAACCCGTGATCATCACGGTCATCGATCCCCAAACCTACAAGGTCGTTTTTCAAAACCAGACGTCCCATAACAAGTTCGGCGACATTTCCGACCGGACCTGTCACGAGAAAATCGCGGGATGTGCGGCGCCGTGCGCCTTCTGCAAAATGCCCGAAGCCGTCGAAACCGGCAAACCCACCGCCAGCGAAGTCCCCCTGCCCAACGACGAGTATCTTCTCGTTCAATGGGCGCAGGCCCAAACCTCGAGCGGCCAAACGCATGTGGTGGAAACAATTACCGACATCACCGCGATCAAGCGCCAGCAGTCGGAAGCCGAAGGACTGGTGAAGAAGCTGTCGAATACCAACCGGGATCTCATGCAGGCCAATCAATTGCTCCGCGACCAATCCATCCGTGACAGCCTGACCGGACTCTACAACCATTCACATTTTCAAGAAACGCTGGTCCAGCTCCGTGCCCTTGCGCTCCGTGCGATGCATCCGCTTTC
>DASUXH010000081.1:0-5091 GCA_036378015.1 Nitrospira sp.
CGCGAGGCACTGTCGCATCGGTTAGCGCCTGCAACGACTTCAGGCCGAGCAGCGCGAGCATCTCCCTGACGTCAGCATCGGTCGGTCCAAGATGACGCTGCACAAACGTATCGGTCGGATTCAAAAATTCAGGAGTCGCCATGAGAGGTGATAGGCTCTGATTCGGTGTCGATGCACGGATCGTTGGAAGATATCATGCCGGACCCCACTTCTCCAAGCGGAGATGTCGGTCGCCCGGCGTGCCCATTCCCATTGCGGGTGGATGCTCCAGGTATCCCCCAGACGTCCCCGGGCCCGGCCGCCGCTCCGTTCGTCCACTGGAAATGGCCGGCAGAAGGTTTGCTATAATCCATAATTCTCTATTGGCCGTCATGCGCATCCTCGTCATCGAAGATGAAACCAAAGTCGGCTGCTTCATCAAGCGCGCGCTTGAGGAGGAGAGCTATGCCGTCGACTTGTGCGAAGACGGCGGCAAGGGGCTGGAAATGGCGCTCACGACCAACTACGATGCGATCATCGTGGATCTTATGCTGCCCTCGTTGCCGGGTCTTGACATCGTCAAAGGCATCCGCCGCGAGCGCATTCAGACTCCCATCCTCATTTTGACGGCGCAATCCCAGGTCGATCAGCGCGTCAAAGGCCTGGACGCCGGCGCCGATGATTATCTCACCAAGCCGTTTGCCATCGATGAGCTGCTGGCCCGTGTGCGGGCATTGCTTCGCCGCGGAGCGACCGACAGTCCCGGCATCTTACAGATCGACGATCTCGTGCTTAATCCGGCTACCCGGGAAGTGACGCGCGGCGGACAGCGCATCGAGTTGACCTTGAAGGAGTACGCCCTGCTGGAATATCTCATGCGCCACACCGGCCGCGTCCTCACCCGCCCCATGATCTCGGAACACGTCTGGAATCAGGATTTTGACACGTTCACGAACGTCATCGACGTGTACGTCAATTATCTTCGCAACAAGGTCGATCGCGGACGCACCAAAAAACTCATCCATACCATCCGTGGCAGCGGGTACATGCTGAAGGCGGAATAGCCGATGGCCCGCGCGGGAGACGAGTGATGCCGCTGCGCCTGCGACTCAGTCTCTGGTACGGCAGCGCCCTGGCGTTGATTCTGGTGGCCTTTTCGACCGTTCTCTATTTCGTCACCGCTCGAAGCCTCCGAGACGCGCTCGATCAATCTCTCGAAGAAACTGCCGCGGCCGCCGTGCGCTCGCTCGAAGAGCGCGGATTCCTCCCGCTGATCGACGAAGATGAGCTCATGTCGCAATTTCCGGAACTGGCGCGCATCGACAAGTTTTTTCAAATCTTCAGCCCTTCCGGCACCATCACGATACGCTCTCCCAACGTCAAACAGCACGAATTGCCCCTGAGCCGTCGGGCCTTGGAGGTGGCCTTCAGCGGACAAACAATATTTGAATCGGCCAAGTATCCCAAGGAGCCCCCCCTGCGATTGATTTCGGTGCCGATCATCTACCGGGGAAATCTTTTGTACATCGTCCAGGTCGGCACTTCGATGGAGTCGGTCGACCAGACCTTGAATCGACTGCTGCTCGTGCTCCTGGTCACCATGCCGCTTGCGCTGGCCGTGTCGCTGGCCGGAGGCTGGTTCCTCGCCGGACGGGCCTTGCGCCCTGTCGATGCCATCACGCTTGCCGCCCAGCGGATTGCGGCAGGAGATCTCACGCAGCGGCTGAATGTGCCGGCCTCCGCCGATGAAATCGGCCGACTGGCGGCCACGTTCAACAATATGATTGCCAGGCTTGAAACATCATTCCGGCAGATTCGTCAGTTCAGCAGCGACGCGTCGCATGAATTGCGCACACCGCTGACCGTGATGAAGGGCGAGACCGAACTGGCGCTGCGACGGCCGCGCGAAGCGGGGGACTATACGGTGGTGCTTGAGAGCACCCTCGAGGAAATCGACCGCATGACGCGCATCGTCGACGAATTGCTCTTCCTGTCTCGCGCGGACATGGGGGAAGTCAAAATGGAGCGCGTGCCGGTCAAGCTCGAATCGCTGCTGGAAGACATCCACCGACAGGCCTCGTTGCTCGGCCAGGAACAGAACGTTCAAGTCGTGCTGGGATTGGCGATGCCAGCCGTCGTGTTGGGCGACGAATTGCGCTTACGCGAGCTCTTCTTAAATCTCGTGGACAATGCGGTCAAATATTCCCGTCCCGGCGGCACCGTAGATATTTCGCTGCTGACGCAAGGGAATCACGTCAAGTTCATCATTGCAGATCAGGGCATCGGCATTTCGCGTGAAGATCAGAAACGCATCTTTGACCGGTTTTACCGGACGGACGACGCCAGGTCGCACACGAAAAAGGGAACCGGTTTGGGGTTGGCCATCTGTGCCTGGATCGCGGAATCCCACCATGGTCGTATCGAAGTCCAGAGCGAACCCAATAAGGGTTCCGCGTTCACCGTCCTTCTCCCGTTGGCCCCTTCGGCCTCTTAACGACTTCTAATACCCTCCTAATCGCTCTCTCATTACCGGCTGTTACGGTCCTTCCTAGGGATGTCCCGACGACACCTCGATAAGTCCCCATTCATCAACAAGGAGGTCGTATGAACGAGTTGGTTCGGAAAACGCTCGGCGTCATGGCCGGCGTGGCCCTACTGGGCACAGCCTTTTTTGTCGGCAGTCAATCGTTCGCTCCGTTTCCCGCCACAGGGTCGACGGCAACGAGCACAACCGCGGCCGCACCCGTGGGCACGCTTCCAGCGAACGGCTTTACGGATGTTGCAAAAGCGGTAACTCCTGCCGTCGTCAACATTACCACCGTGATCGGCGAACAGGTTTCCGGCCGCGGCGGTGACAACGAACTGCGCGACCGCATGGAAGAATTCTTTGGAGGGCCGAATGGTCCGTTTGGACCGAAATTCCGTGGTCCGCAGGCACCCCCCAGTCCGATGGAGCCGCGCGGTCCGCGTGGATTTCATGGAGGCGGCCAAGGCTCCGGCGTGATCGTCTCGCCGGACGGCTATATCCTTACCAACAACCATGTGGTCGATGGCGCACGTGAAGTGACGGTCACCCTTCCAGACAAACAGGAATTTCAGGGGCAGATTGTTGGGACCGATCCGAAGACGGATCTGGCCGTCATTAAGATCGACGGCAAGAATCTCCCGACTATTCCCTGGGGAGACGCCTCAAAGCTTCAGGTCGGAGAATATGTGCTCGCAGTCGGCAATCCGTTCGGATTGAATTCAACCGTCACGCTCGGCATCGTCAGCGCGCTGGGCCGCGGACGCATGGGCATCACGCAATACGAGGATTTCATCCAGACGGATGCCGCCATCAATCCTGGTAACTCCGGGGGCGCCTTGGTCAATACCAGGGGCGAACTGGTTGGGATCAACACGGCGATCTTTTCGCAAAGCGGCGGCTATCAGGGCGTCGGCTTCGCCGTCCCGACCAGCATGGGCCAACCCATCTACGACAGCCTTGTGAAGAACGGCAAAGTGGTCCGTGGCTATCTGGGCATCGGGATTCAGGACCTGAATCAGGATCTTGCGAAGTCCTTCGGTGTGACCCACAGAAAGGGCGCCTTGGTCACCGACGTGAAGGAAGACAGTCCTGCCCATCACGCCGGACTGCGACAGGGTGACGTCATTACCTCCTATCAAGGCTCTCCGGTTGAGGATGCGGTCGCGCTTCAGCGCTTTGTGACGAAAACCACGGTGGGCTCAAAGGTGCCAATGAAGGTCATGCGCGACAGCCATGAGAAGGAGTTGACAGTGACGATCGGCGAGCAGCCGGGTGAGGGGAAGATTGCCAAGACCGGCGGCGATGAGAAGGAGTATGCGTTTGCCGGGGTAGCAGTCCAGGATCTGGATCGCGATACCGCAAAAGAACTGGGGATCGAGGGCAAAGCTCAGGGCGTGGTGGTCACCAACGTCGAACCGGACAGCGGAGCCGGTAAAGCCGGCTTGATGCCGGGAGACATCATTCGTGAGATCAACCGCCAGCCTGTGAAATCGGTGAAAGACTTTGAAAAGGCCTCTTCGGCGGTGAAGAAAGGGGAGAACGTGCTGATGCTGATCAACCGCCGTGGCGCTTCGCTATTCTTGAGCGCCAAGGTCTGACTGCTTATGGCCTCGAGGGGGTTGTCTAACGATAGCCCCCTCGCGGGCCTTTCCCGCCAGGCATGTGCACACCGGATGCCGATAGCTCTCCTCGGACATGCCCGATCAGGTCATATGTCGTCGCCTCGGTAATGCTGACATTCAGACAGGCGCCAGGGGTCGGAGGCTCGGCGTTGTTTGTCCCGTTGATGTAGACGACGCCGTCGATCTCGGGCGCCAATCCCTCGTGCCGGCCTTCGAGCCAATGACCCTCCTCCTGGGCAGGACCGTCCACCATCACTTCCAGCATCGACCCGATACGTTCTCGATTCTTTGCCGCAGCGACCGTCTCCTGCGCCGCCAGCAGCTCATTGCGACGCTCTTCCATCAGCACACGGTCGATCTTTCCGCTGAGCTCAGCGGCCGGAGTGCCTTCTTCGTCCGAGTAGAGGAATGCCGCGACGCGATCAAACTCCGTCTCCTCCACGTAGCGTTTCAATTCCTCGAACGCGTCATCGGTTTCCCCGGGAAATCCCACAATGAATGCGGTGCGGAACGTCACCCCGGGAATGCGCGATCTGATCCGGTCAACGAGCGTTTCGATCGTCCGCCGGTCACCCAAGCGATGCATACGCTTCAGCATGGCGCTGTTGATATGCTGAAGCGGCATATCGATGTACTTCGCAATCCGCTCTTCGCCCGCATACAGGTCCAGCAGATCGTCCGTCACTTGCTGGGGATACAGATAAAAAGGCCTGATCCAGCGCGGGCCGTTCACCTTTACCAGTTCACGCAGCAAGGAGACGAGCCCCTGCCGGAGGCCAAGATCGATGCCATAATTGACGGTGTCCTGTGAGATGAGATTGATCTCTTGGACGCCTTCTTGGGCCAGTTGCCGCACTTCGGCAAGAATGGACTCAACCGGGCGGCTTCGTTGTTTGCCGCGCATGAGCGGAATGGCGCAAAAGGCGCAATTGCGGTTACACCCTTCTGCAATTTTGACATAGG
>DASUXH010000082.1:0-2986 GCA_036378015.1 Nitrospira sp.
ACCTCTGCCGTGAGCGGCACACTGCGATCCAAACCGGCCGCATCGCTGCCCTCCGCGAGCATCCACGTCGCCTCGCGTCGCACACCGACGGCTTCCAGGAGAGTTGATAGGTTGACGCCGGTCCATTCACTGGTGCTCGTCAACCCGTAGATGTCCTGGACTGTCACGTCTTGTGCTTCCCGCCATCCATCCCAGGTGTTCCCCGAACATTCCAGAAATGCGATGCGCGAAGTGGAAGGCAAGCGCTCCAACTCCTTCATGGTAAAACTCAAAGGACGCTCAACCAATCCATGAATCAGCAAGCGATGGCGCGCTGGATCAATCGCAGGGACACCATTATGGTGGCGCTCGAAGTGCAAGGCGGAGGGCGTCACGATTCCGTGCAGATCCTGAAGGGGTGTCAGCGAGTTGAAGTTATTCGGGGCATTGGTACCCCAACCGTGAGGCGCGCCGGGTCCGGCTCCTCCCAATCGCTGCTGTTTTTCAAAGGGCGATCGTTCGCCATATGGGCGAGGCAAGATCCCCGGAACCCGCATGGGGTCATCCACGGGCTTGGGGTCTTCGGCCCTCGCAGCCGGCAGCGCCAGTGCGGCTGCGCCAAACGCAACGACAGAAGCACCTTGTCTGAGAAACCTGCGTCGATTCATGTGCTCGAAGCCATCGTTCATGCTGGCCTCCTTTCGGGAGCTCGTTCTATCTCAGAAGTGCGAAGCCCATGCTCGTTCCCATGCCTTGTCCATATCCGAGGGAAATATTCAGCATGGCCAGAGGTTCGATGTTTCGGGCGCTCTTAAGCGGGCCGGTATTGACCGCGTCAAACCCCATTTTGGCAACGAGCGTCCGCACCTTTTCAGTCGCCTCCTTGTTGTCGCCTGCAACAAAGACAGAGATGGCTTTGCCTTGAATCTTGGGATTTTGTGACGCATAGATTTGGGCAAATACCGTATTGAATGCTTTCACGATGTGAGCCTCAGGTACCAGTCTGGCAATTTCCTCGGCGGCGGACGTTGTGAACCCGAGCGTCAAAGAACTGAAATCCGAAGAGAGAGGGTTAGTCACGTCGATCACCGTTTTCCCGCGAAGCAGGGGCCCGAGTTGCGGTAACGTGTCTTTGACCGCCCCGTACGGAATCGCCAGGAGCACGAGATCCGCTGAGTCAATAGCTTCCCGAACGCTCGCCGCTTTAGCACTATGGCCCGCCGACTGAGCAGCAGCCTTTGCACCGCTTTCAGTTTTGGCTGAAAACGTGACCTCGTAGCCCAGCTTGGCGGCCCAACTTCCGATCCCCTTCCCAATGTTTCCAGAGCCGATGACTCCTAGTCTCATAAGCTCCTCCCACTCTCACATGAATAAATACGTTTACGGAGGGTCATTTCGGCAAGCCAAGCTGCTTCATATATTCTGCGTTATCCCAAAAGAGATGCTCCTCGGCAATGCATCCGCCTTTCCATTTGGCAATTGTGGCCATCGGCATCTTGACCTTCTTGCCGGTGGGAGGAATGGTCTTCCCATCGGGTAATTTCATCGGAGCCGAGAATGTCGCCTCCATGATCCCTGTGGTCACCGTCCATTCTCCGGAGCCGAATGCAATCGGATGCGCAGTTATTCTATTGTCCGGCGTCCCGTTGAACAGCCCATCGATGTCACTGACATGCTGGTCGATGCCGTGTGTTGTTCGGCCGTCGGGAAAAACCACCTTCACATCTGGGCAATGAATATCTCGAAACAATTTCATATTCTTGCGCTCGCTATAGGCTTGAAAATCGAGCTGATCAAAGCGCTTGAGATTAGCCTGGACTTGATCATGCTTCCTGTTCTTCGATTCCGCGGCTTGCAGCGCTCCCGCGAATCCGAATGAGAGCGCAACGATCAGGATCGTGCATGCCTTCTTCATCTCTCCTCCTTTTGGTTCTGACCGGTAGTGGCGAAAGTATCCACTCTCAATATCCCACCGTGAATCGTTGCCCCTCCGTCGCCTCGGCCTCCGAAAGGTACGGGTGCTACATTTTATGTACCTGGGTAGGCGGGCAACACTGGCAAAAATGACAGGTGGTGGATAACTCAGGCACGTTAGTTCGCTCGGCTTATCCTGTCCTCTATATCTGCTACCACGCTGCTATCAGGACAGGACAACTCAGCCCCATCTGGCCCTACCTATGAAGCGTCCGGCTTTGTAGTTTCTTGTGGGTTTAGGTTGGTGGGATTGGCTTCCTCCAATCGGTGGGCGTTATTATACGGGCGATTTGGTTAAGGTACCAATCACATGAGAGAAAACTAGCGGCTCAATAGAGTCCGATCGCGAGGATCAGAAATCCAAGCCCCATCGTGCCAAGCGTCCTAACTTGGTTCCCCCCAACCGTCTCGGGTTTTAACATCAGTCTCCACAGGCACATCGCCATATTTCCATAATAGGAATGTGCCCACGATGACAAAATTAACGCCGCGCTCTTCGCCCAGTCGGTTAATGCGTTCATTCGCCAACCACCTCGACACACCGATCAGCGACGAAGACGATGAAATAATCCGTCATGGTCACACGGCGGACCTTCGTCATACGAGTGACAGGTCCACGTGGGTCTCCAAGAGGATAAGCGTCAACCATTGCCTTGTCGATGCTGGCTGTTCCAAACCCAATCCCAAGAACAATGGGAACGCAGTCGGTCCCCCTCAGCACTTCTTTCACCGACAAGTCTTCAGGCTGGAGGCGCGTGCTGACGTTGATGCAGCCGCCCGTCACTAAAATCAGAACAACAATGATGGTGACCATGCCTCGTCCTTGTAGCGCTGCCATTGCTTGATTCCTGACAACGCAGTAGCGTCAGAAGAGAGCATTTTTGGCCAGACGCGTACTGACATCCCAGAAGGGGCCGGGGAATGAGTGCGCCGCAGCGAGCACGCTGTCGAGAGATTGGACCACATAGTCGATCTGTTCCTTCGTCACGACCAGCGCGGGGGCGATTTTGAGCACATCTTCATTGTGACCGGC
>DASUXH010000083.1:0-4875 GCA_036378015.1 Nitrospira sp.
GTCCGCTGGGTCGCCGTTCCTCGAAAGCGACGGCTGCCGCCTCTATCGCCTTTCGAAACTCCAGCGGCGCATGAATGCCTGGGAATATCTCTCTGGTGGATCCGGTGCCGGTGACATAGAGAGTCCCGAAGTTGAAGAGCCGTCCCCAGAGCGTCTGTTCCACGCCGATGTTTTCAACCTTGGTGAGTATGGTTTCCAAGGTATGCCGACTCACAATGCCTGTCTTGATCAATACCCGCTTGTCCGTGACCGCGAACTCCGAGCAGCGCCATGTGAGATAGCTGTGAAACAAGAAGACAAGCGGAATAACGAGGATGAGAAGAGACAGAGAGGGATCAATTCCCTCATACATCGCGGCTGCCGTGAAGGCTATACCGACAAGGAAGAACAGCACCGGCAGAAGAAACACTTTCCAATGTAGATGGGTGCGAAAAAAAACCGTTTCACCCGAAAGGAGATTGTCGTTTATATAGCCCATGTTTCTCGTCCATTAAGGATAGGAGCGTGCCGGCAGGCACGCGAGAGATGTGGAGGATCTTGGACCGCCGTCGAGTGCGTCGTAACAGACTCCTGGCGACGCGGCCGTTGGCGGAGGGGGCGAGATTTGAACTCGCGGACCCCTTGCGAGGTCTCCGGTTTTCAAGACCGGCACGTTCGGCCGCTCCGTCACCCCTCCATCCCTGCTTGGCCCGACCGGGAGCCCTTATGATCTCTTTCCGATCTACGCTTTCGTGATTCGTTCCAAGCCTCCCATATACTGCCGTAGCACGGAAGGAATTACCACCGAGCCATCCGCCTGTTGATAGTTTTCGAGTATCGCAACGAGCGTGCGTCCGACGGCCAGTCCAGAACCATTGAGGGTGTGGGCGAAGTCGGTTCTAGAGTCTTTTTTACCGCCCGTAACCTTAAAGCGAATGCCGGCGCGCCTGGCCTGGAACGCTTCGAAATTGCTGCAGGAAGAAATTTCCCTGAACTGATTCTGTGACGGGAGCCAGACCTCGATGTCATAGGTCTTGGCCGCCGCAAAGCCCAGGTCGCCGGTGCAGAGGGTCATCACCCGGTGGTGAAGCCCTAGCCGTTGAAGCACGGCTTCCGCATGGCCGGTCAGTCGTTCGAGCTCCTCGTACGACTGTTCCGGTTGCGCAAACGTCACCAATTCGACTTTGTTGAACTGATGAAGTCGAATCAATCCTCTGGTGTCCTTTCCATAAGAACCGGCCTCGCGGCGGAAGCAGGGCGTATAGGCGGTATATCGAATGGGTAAGGCCGCTTCGCTGAGGATTTCGTCGCGGTGGAGATTCGTAACGGGCACTTCCGCCGTTGGAATCAAAAAGTAATCTTCATCCCGCAGGCGGAACAGATCCTCTTCAAATTTTGGAAGCTGGCCAGTACCGGTCATGGCAGACCGATTGACCATGAAGGGAGGCAGAACCTCCCTGTACCCGTGTTGTGACGTATGCATGTCCAGCATGAAGTTGATCAGCGCCCGCTCGAGCCGGGCGCCTGCACCCGTCAACACAGCGAACCGGGCGCCGGCGATTTTCGCCGCGCGGTCGAAGTCCAGAATGCCCAGGTGCTCGCCGATGTCCCAATGGCTCTTGGCCGGCATCGTCACGGCGGGAAGCTGACCCCAACGACGGATCTCGAGATTGTCGTCGGCGCCCCGTCCGAGCGGCACGGAGGAATGAGGCAGGTTGGGGATTCGTAACGCGATGCTGTTGAGGTGCTCTTCAATCGTCCGGAGCGCCGCGTCGACGTCGGCAATCCGCTCGCCGACTCGTTTCATGGCCGTCACGGCTTCGTCGGCCGGCTGCTTCTGCCGTTTGAGCCGCGCGACCTCCTCGGAGCCCTTGTTCAGTTCCGCCCGCAGCTCCTCTACCTGCATGGACAGGGCGCGCCGTTCGTCCAGCAGTTTCCGTAATTCATCCCATGGGACGTCGTGGCCTCGCCCGCCGAGCTGCTCGCGGATGCGGTCGAAGTTCTCGCGGAGATGGCGCAAATCGTACATAGACGCGCGTGCCCGATGAGCGGCTGGAATCTAGCATCGAGGTTCGGTGGAGTCAATGAACGGAGCGCCGCAGGCCGTTGACAGCATCGGTCGGGAGGAGAGACGATGAGGTCATGCGGCCGATCTCCAATCCACCGAATCCCTTCGAGTCGAGACACCGTGATCTGCTCGAACCAGCGTCTGCTGCCCGGCTCGAAATGTATGAAGACGCGAGCCGCGAGATCCTCAGCCGCAACGACAGTCCGGACCTCTCCTTCCGTTGGAGCGTCAATCCCTACCGCGGATGCTTCCACGCCTGCGCCTATTGTTATGCCAGGCCCACTCACGAGTACTGGGGCTTCGGTGCGGGGACGGACTTCGAATCGAAGATCGTGGTCAAGCGCGAGGCCGCCACGCTGTTGCGCCAGGCGTTCGAAAAGCCTTCCTGGAAGGGCGAGGTGATCGTCTTTTCCGGCAACACCGATTGTTATCAGCCGATGGAGGCATCGTTGGCGCTGACGCGGGCCTGCCTCGAGGTCTGCGCCGAGTATCGCAATCCTGTTGCGATCATCACGAAAGGCGTCCTCGTGCAGCGGGATCTCGACGTACTCAAACAACTACAAGAACAGGCCTGGGTCAGGGTGTACTTCAGCATTCCGTTTGCCGACGATGAGGTGGCCCGCCGAGTAGAACCCCAGGCGCCGGCGAGCCGTAAACGCTTTGAGGCCATGGCCTGCCTGTCGAAGGCCGGCATTCCGACCGGCATTTCCATTTCGCCGATCATTCCCGGCCTCAATGATGAAGATATTCCGCAGTTGCTCCAGCGTGCACGGCAGGCGGGCGCCGGTGAGGCGATGTCGACGCTGCTGCGGTTGGCCAAATCCGTTGAATCCGTATTTGTCGAGCGGATGTCCGCGGCCTTCCCGGAACGATTCGCCAAAGTGACGCACCGGATTCAGGAAGTCCGAGGGGGCGCGATGACGGACGGCGCGTTTTTTTCCAGGCATCACGGCGATGGCCCCTACTGGGCGATGATCGAACGGCTGTTTCGACTGTGGAGGCGCAAGGCGGGATTTGCCGATTCCGACGACGAACCCTTGCCGCGTACGTTCCGCCGTCCACGGCCCGAACAGGCCTGCTTGTTTTAAACGGAAGGAGAGGGAACGATGACGCATAATCCGGAATTTCTCAAGTTGGTGGGCGCCGCACGGGCGCGTGTGAAGGAGTGCTCGGTTACCGAAGCGAAGACCAAACTGGATCGAGGCGAGGTTGCGCATTTTATCGACGTGCGCGAGGACCACGAATTTGCGAAGGATCATGCGAAAGGAGCGAGGCACGTGGGCAAAGGCGTCATTGAACGGGATATCGAAACGTTGGTGCCCGATAAGCAGGTCCCGATTCTGTTGTACTGCGGGGGAGGGTACCGCTCGGCGCTAGCCGCCGACGCACTAACGCAGATGGGCTACACGAACGTGACGTCGATGGACGGTGGCATCAAAGCGTGGAGGGAAGCGGGCTATCCCATGGAATCCTGACGGAACTTCGCATGCGAAGTTCCGTCAGCCGTCGGGTGCCTACTTGTTGTTGATCCGGTCGAACTCCTTGATCACTTGATCCGTCAGGTCGATGGTGTCTTTGCTGTAAATGACGATCTTGATGGTTTGCTCGCTGCCTTTATCGACGACGATCGAAAATCCTCCTTTTTCAGCGACGGTCTGAGTCGCTGAGGCGATCCGCTTCATATAGTCGTCGACGAGCTCCTTCTGTTTTCCCTGAAGCTCTTGATTGAACTCCTGTGCCCGCTTTTGATACTCCTGAATCTTCGCGCGGAATTGGGTCTCTTTCTCTTTCTTTTCTCCCTCGCTGAGCTTCGCGGAAGCTTCCTTCAGCGTTTTCTCCGTATTCCGCAACTCCTCTTCGTCGCGGGAGAGCAGCTTCTGTCTGGTCGACACATAGTCCTTCAATCCGTCCAGGGCCTTCTTTCCCGCTTTTGATTTTTCGAGAACCGTCTGGGGATCGATGACGCCCATTTTGAAGGCATCCGCCGCGCGGGCAGCCGATACCGGGAGGAGGCAGGTGCCGGTGATCGCCAGTGTAATCATCATCTGACCCCAGTGGGTCTTCGCCATAGGCATAGTGTCCGCTCCTTGATGGATGAGAAGGTGAGGTGTTTCGAATAGGAGAGAATAGCGGTGGAGGGTAGCACTGTCAAGGGATCGGCAAAGCCGTCTCAAACGGTGGTGGGCCGCCGGCTCTCAGACGAAATAGCGGCTGGTGTCGAATTTGTACTCCGTGTTGTCGATGAGGCGAACGATGTAGTTGCGGTATTCGCCGTTCTCATCCTTTTCACGAAGATCGATTTCTCGGCCGTTGTCAATGGGCCCTCCCTGGGGATCCGTGATGACCTTCACGCAGGGGTTCTCCGCCTCGGCCGGATCCTGCGTCGGCTTGAGCACGACGGCCAACTCATTGCTGTCCAGCAGAACGAGGCTGCCGATTGGAATGATTCCGACGCACGTCATGAACAGTTTCATCAACGTCGGATCGAAAGACTTCCCCACCTTGCTGAACATGAAACCCAGGACCTTCGATGGCGACATCGGCTCGCGCCGATACACACGGGAAGAGGTCATGGCGTCATAACAATCTGCGATCGTGACCATGCGGCTCGCCAGTGTTTGAGTCCAGGGGATCGCCAGTTTGGGGTAGCCGGAAAAATCGTAATTCATGTGATGCTCGAATGAGGCGGCGGCCATTCTGGCCGGCACGTTCGCCAGACCGCGTCCCTCAATCAGCGTGAGCACGCCTGCCGTCGGGTGGGTTCGCATGATGTCCCACTCTTCCTGGGTGAATTCCCCCGGCTTGTTCAGGATATCCAGTGAAATGGC
>DASUXH010000084.1:0-4238 GCA_036378015.1 Nitrospira sp.
GACGCTGATTGTGGAGAGCCCTCGAATGCGTGAAGTGGTGGAGACGTTACGAAAGGCGGCCCGGAGCAATAGCACGGTATTGTTGCTCGGAGAAAGCGGCGTGGGAAAGGAAATCCTGGCTCGATCCGTCCATAACTGGAGTCCTCGGGCGAGTAAACCATTTGTGGCCGTCAACTGTGTTGCGTTGTCGGATCAGTTGCTTGAAAGCGAATTGTTCGGGCACGAAAAAGGCGCCTTCACCGGCGCCCATCAACAAAAGAAGGGTTTGTTGGAAGTCGCTCAAGGCGGAACGATCTTTCTCGATGAAATTGGCGATATGAAAACGAATCTGCAGGCGAAGTGGCTTCGCGTCTTGCAAGATCGGGAGTTCGATCGTGTAGGAGGGACACAACCCATCAAAGTGGACATTCGGGTTATCGCAGCGACGAACCAAGACCTGAAGCAAGCCATCAAAGACGGCCGATTTCGAAAAGACTTGTTCTTTCGCTTGAACGTCGTCAGCGTGACGATTCCGCCCCTGCGTGAGCGGCGGGAAGACATTCCGGCGCTCACGAAGTTTTTTGTTGATCGGTATGCCAAAGACATGAAGCGTCCATCCTTGACCATTGATCCAAAGGCCATTGAAGCGTTGCGTCAATATGACTGGGCTGGAAACGTACGCGAGCTGGCCAACGTCATCGAACGAGCGGTGGTTCTCGCCAGCGAGGATGCTATTTCTGTGGATGACTTGACCCTCGAGACAGTAGAGACGAATGGCCGACCCACGGAAGAACTGATGGTCCTTCCATTCCACGAATCGGTCGAGCACTTCAAACGCATGAGGTTGCAAGAGGCTATTGCCAAAGCCCGGGGAAACAAAACCAAAGCTGCTCAGGCTCTACAGCTTCAGCCGACCTACCTCTCTCGTCTGTGCAAGCAAATGGGAATTTCGTAATTTGCGAAGCATGGGGAACCTTATCTGATTTCGTAAGAGACGTTATCTGTTCGGATAGTAAGAGAGACCCCTCGCCGCCGGCTTGTCTGTTCTCACCCTCCATTCTGACCTTGCTCAGATGACCCGACTTCATCCGGTCATTCTGTGATTTTCTCCATTGAATCCGACTCCTTTCGCCCTGCTCCTCGTTCCAACTCAACAAGGATGAATGTCTGCTCGTGCTGAGTGTTGTGCAGATGGCATGGCGGTTGCCCATAGAGCGAAGCAGGTGCAGCAGAAGGCTAAATATTCTAACCGGAGGGATTGCCATGAAGACACGTACCAACATCATTGTGGTTTCGAGGAGAACGCAGCAGGGACCGGTCAAGAAATTATTGAGACCGGCTCAGTTGGTTTTGGTATTGGGGATGGGAGTGACCTTGTTGGGGTGTGGAGACGGAAGCGACGGGACAGTTTCCGCACAACAGGGAACAGGCACGGCTTTCGTCGCGCCGACCGTGTTCCAGGCTGCCGGACCAACCGTTGCCTCGATTCAAAACACCGTCGATCAGTACAGGACTGCTCTGGGGGCGGCAAACAATGGCAATAACCCCGGGCCGCTTCCCAAGGACAGCGGTCACCGCGAGATCAACTGGGACGGAGGTGGCGTCGATACGACAACAGCACCGGTCACGCCATTCAACACATTCCTGAATACGCGCGGCGCCCAATTCACCACACCGGGAACAGGCCTTTCGCAGGCTCCCCATTCGGGCGGGCCCCAAGGCGGCCTGGCGACGCTCTTCAACAATCCAACCTACGGGACCATCTTTAATACCTTCAGCCCTTTGCGGCTGTTTACCCCGGTGGACAGCAACATTACCGAGGCGCTGTTCTTCGTGCCCGGCTCCAATGGAACCGTGCCGGCAAAGGTCAGCGGCTTCGGCGCGGTGTTCACGGACGTTGACCTGCCAGACGGGAGCGGACCTAGCAATACGAATGGAGGCCGCAAAGCCAGCACGCAAATCGAGTGCTTCGGCGTCAATGGGGAGCTGCTCTACAGTAGCTCTGCCCCACCCTCGCCGGGAGATGGAAGCCTTTCTTTCATCGGTATCGTCTTTACCGACGCGCGCATCGCCCGGGTCCGGATCACGAGCGGCGATGCTGCGCCGGGGCCAAATGATGATGGGACACATGACATCGTCATGATGGATGACTTCCTTTACGGCGAACCGCAGGCAATACACTGACGCCGGGATGCCCCACAGGGTAGATTGATCTTGTGGGGCATTCGCTCTGATAATAGAGTCCGCTTTCGGGACTCTAACAAGGAGATTGCCATGTGGAGGATGCTCGCACCAATCACTGTGTGCACCTGGAGCCTGGCGATCTCGGTGCAGGTCTTCGGCGGTGAACCGGCGCCTGCGATCCTGAGCGTGTTGGCCGGGGAGGTCACAATCATCCCGCCGGAAGGAGGGGTCGGGAAACCGGCCTCAAACGGCATGACCGTCGCCGTCGGGACAAGAGTACAGACGGGTAAGAAGTCCACCGCGCTGATCACCTTCGTGGACGGGAGCACCCTCACGGTCCAGCCCGAATCAGATGTCACGATCAAGCAAGCGGACATCGGCAAGCAGCGGTCGCGCGTGACCGTCGGAGTTAATGTGGGCACTGTCTGGGCGCGCGTGGTGAAACTGGTGGACCCGGAATCGTCGTTCTCTTTGCAGTCAAACACGGCGACGGCGACCGTGCATGACGGTTTGATCGGCGCGCGTCAGGAACCGGACAACACCTTCTCCTGCTGGACCAGAGCCGGTGATCTCTGGGTGCTCGAACCCAGCGGCCGTGCCAGGGCAATATTGAAACCGGGTCAGACGGACATCGTAAAGGCCGGGACCCCCTCGAACCCGAAAGCCTTTTTTTCCAATCACAGCGCCCTCCGGATCGAAACACCGCTCTCCGTGCTGCCGGTAATACTCATGCCGGACCGGGCCAGGATAGCAGGCTTCACCGGCCCGGAGACCGAGGTGAACCAGGTATTCGGATCCTATACGGGAATGGATGGCGAGGGTCACAGAGTGGTGGAAGTACCCGCCGGCGTGTCGGGGCCCTTTATACTGATCCTTGAGGGTGAACAGGACGGGCCATTTCTGATCAGCATCGGCGCACTCTATAAGGGCATGCCGGTCGACCAGCATCAAGTGAGCGGCACGTTACAACGGGGCGCTCGACTCGCAGCCCAGCTGACACAGCGGCTGGAAGGCGTTACCAACGACGAGAAAACTGCAAAGGTGTCGGGCGTCACGATCGGACCGCTGGAATCCACTGACCTGCAGCTTCCCGGCAAGGTCGGAGTTCCGCAGAATCCTTAGACATCCTGCCCCAGCAGCTCATAGACCGTGAGAGGCTCATTGCGCCCTCTCAGGGTCACCTGATCGATCGCCCGATAGACGAACCGGTCGCCCGCGGCCTGCCGCGTGGCCTCGGTCGTCAGCACGTGCGTGCCAAATTCCTTGTTCAGGTTCTGCAGGCGGGAAGCGACGTTCACCGCGTCTCCGATTACTGTGTAGGCCAGCCGTTCCCGCGAGCCCAGGTTCCCGACCACCATGGGACCGGTATTGATGCCCACCCCGATGTCGAGGGGCGGTAGCCCGCGGGGCGACCACGATGACCGTAGACCGTCGAGCTCGCGGACCATCTCGAGCGCTGCCTGACAGGCAAGACCCGCATGGTCCGGCTGCTCTCGAGGAGCATTCCAGAAGGCCATGACTTCGTCCCCAATATATTTGTCCAGCACGCCGTCGTGACGGAAGATAATGTTTGTCATGGCCGTCATGAAATCGTTCATGAAGGACACGACGAGGTGCGGATCCACAGAGTGGGAGAGCATGGTGAATCCTCGGAGGTCGCAGAAAAGCACGGTCATGACCCTGGTTTCTCCGCCGAGCTTGAGCTGCTCCGGCTGTTGCAGCACCCACTGGCTGACCGAAGGCGAGAGATACCGGGACATCAGGTCCTGGATCAGTTGCCGTTGAGCCTGCTCGAAGAAGATCCGGTAGCCTTGGGTAGCCGTGAATCCCAGGAGCACCGCGGATGGCGGATAGACCATGTTAAGGAGCACGCCTCTATCGAACGACAGGCTGGCCCCGACCAGATAGAGGAACCACGATACGGCCACGGCGCCAATTCCGTTGAGCGGGCGCGCGGCGGCGGCGAAGAGGGCTCCCGTCAATGCGGCGCCATAGATCAGTAGGACAGTTGCCGTCCGGGACGCGGGCAGCAAATATCGGTCAGCGAGTAATGTGTCGACGGCGCTCGCCTGGAC
>DASUXH010000085.1:0-7356 GCA_036378015.1 Nitrospira sp.
CCGCCGCAGTCCCTCCGGCGTCTTTGCCAAGGGCGAAGAGCTCAATCCGGACCAGATTGCGCATGTGATCCTCAAGGAAAAAAGCAAGGACAATTCACGGCAGCCGCGCTGGCTTAACATGCTGCAGCCGGTGATCTCGGGCAGCTATACGGCCGACAACCTGGATTATGTGCTGCGTGATTCCTACATGTGCGGGGTTGCCGTGGGTCCGGTCGATTTGACCCGGCTAATTCACTACACGATCATCACGGACAAGGGATTCACCATTCACAAGACCGGTCTTCCGGCGCTGCAAATGTTCCTCAATACGAGGATGTACCTGTATTCGAACGTCTACTTTCACCGGACCACGCGCGCGATCGACATTCATTTGCGGGATATTTTTGGCGATACGATGAAGCTGTTGTTTCCACACGATCCACGCAAGCGCATGGAAGAGTATCTGTCGTTGACCGATTGGTCCCTGCTCGAAGCAGTACGAGGTTGGAAGAAATCCCGTCACGCCGCCGAACGGCGGCTGGGCGAGGAATGGGGAAGGATCTTAGGACGGGACGTGAAGTGGAAGATGGCCTACAGCACGGTGCTCAAGGAAAAAGGTCAGGAGCGCGGGATGGACTTCCCCAGCCATCACCATTTCGAAAAGCAGATTCGCAAGGAGATGCCGCGATCTCTGCAGCAAGTGGAGTTCCGTGTGGACATGGCGCCGCTGGACCCACGTCCCGACCCCAAGGATCAGCGCGGCATTCCTCTCTATGTCTATGAACCGGGGACGAGGATTGTGTCCACCGAACCGCTGGAAGAATTTCTTGATCTGCTGCCCACCCGTCTGGTCCAGTTCCGGATCTACTCTCTGGACCACCGCTATGACGCGGTGCTTTCGCGCGCCGCGGCCACAGTGCTGAATAAGACGCCGTCGAGCATCGAATCGAACTACTAGGCCGAATCATTCACGAGAGTTCGTAACGAAACCGCGGAGACGCCTGGCGAGACCTAGGTCGAGACTTTCAACGAGCGGCTCTCCCACAACAGCGACTTCATATCGTGCAGCACTTTTCGTTGAGCGAACGACGGACCGTCGATGTCCTGACATTCGGATGGAAAGCGCCCTTCGAATCCCTCAATGGCGAGACGTGCCTCATCGTCGCGTCCTCCATGCAAGAGCATCTCTACCATCCGAAGCCATGCAGGAACGACAAGCGGCAGATGCCGCATCTCTTTCGCTCGTTCAACGACATATCGAAGTCCTTCGAGCGCCGTCGTCCGATCGGCTTTTCCAAGACACCATCCTTCAAGCACATGCATGCTGATGCGGTCTGTATCGGCGCTGATGCTTTTGCTCCAAGCCCCTTTGATCAAGGCGCAGATCTCTTCGCTCGAGAGCTGCAGGAGATGCTTTTTCGAAGTCTCCTGGAGGCGGCTCACAACTTGTCTGGCTTCCGCCCATCCGCCGTACAATCCGACCAACAGGCCCACGCATGGAACAGCGGCGCTGCACGGGCCATCGAGCGGGGAGAATGCGGTTTTCCCCACCACAGACGGAAGAAAGACGCGTCCGTGGGCCTTGGCACAGACGGGACAAGACGGTCGGTCATCCGGCAGCACATGCACGTAGAACCGCACGACCGAGCGATCAAACAGATCGACGGCTTGAATCCGTCCGGACCGGACCTGGACCTGATGAAAGAGCCACAGGCCCAGCAGCGCCAGGATGGCAAAAAGGGAAAGCGTGCTTTCGAGTATGAATCCCACGGTGGACCCAATGGACAATACCCCAGCCAGCAGCATAGCACTGCATCGGGCAAACCCAAGGGAAAAGGCAAATTCATGTAGGCCCTTGGACGACGAGGAGCAGGCGTGTGGGTGACGTTATTGCTTGATGCGATGGGATTCTGGAGAGAACTGGAAGTCGGCGCCTGAAAGGCCGGGCGCCAGTCCGTCCTTGAAGGGAAGGTCTAGCAACGCATAGGGGTTCACACGGGCCCCGTTGAGCTTCACGCCCCAGTGCAAATGCGGGCCGGTCGCGCGACCGGTGGAGCCGACCTTGCCGATGATTTGTCCGGCTTTCACGAGGTCGCCGTCCTTGACGAGAATTTCAGACAAATGGAAATACATCGTATAGAAACCCAGCCCATGATCCACGAACACACCCCTCCCTGAAAAGACATGGTCCACCGTGAGCCGCACGACGCCATCGTTGGTGGCAGCCACCTCGGTGCCCAGCGGCGCGCCGATGTCCTCGCCGTTGTGAGGATTGCGCGGCTGACCGTTCATGATGCGCACGCTGCCGAAGATGCCGGTGCGCTTGCCGCTCACGGGCTCCACAAAGCCGCTGTGCCATAACCGAAGCGCGGAATTATCCGCCAGCGCCTTCCGCACCTGGTCCTGTTCCAGTTTCCAGCGGGCCAGAGTCTTGTCGTCCAGATCGACCTTGTCTTTCGGAAGTTTGAGATGCTCGACGGCGAATTTCTCTTTGGTGACCAGCACATGATAGCTCAGCCGCTTGATGGCTTGCTCCCCGTTCTTGATCGTCACCGCGAGTTCGTAAGTGCCGGGCGCGTCCTGCATGTCGATGCCGACCAATCCCAAATACCCAGCCGGCTCTCCGGACCGGAGTTCGCGGAAGAACGGAATCGTCCGATCCAGAAACGAGCCTTTGACGTCCGTCGCTTCGTCGTCGAGGGGCACTTTGACGAGCACGACCTGTCCCTGTCGGCCGCTGTATTGGCCGTCGATCCCCTTGGGCGCAGGTGGAGTATTCGGAAACAACTCGACGGGAAAGACGCTGGTAAGGAGCACAACCAGCATAATCAGCGTGCGGTCAAGGCTGCCTACCCGCCGACCGGCCTGTTTCAATGCAGCACTAAGCATAGCATCGCCGTACATTCCAAAAGCTGATCAAAATCTCCGTTGTTTCCACCCGCCCAGCCCCGAAGGGCATTTTCACCCGCCCAACCCCACGATTGTTTGCAATCGCTGTCCCTGGACGCTTCGTCCGCGGGCAAGGCTGCAACGTAGCAGGCGGACATTTTCATCAGTTTGCCTAGCGGTAGAAGCGCAGACCGGACACCTGCGAGACTAGTTCATCCACGCGTCGATTGACGGCGCTGAAAGGATCCATGCAGAGGATCGTTTCCTCCCAGTAGCCGTTCAGCTTCAAATAGGTCCAATCGACCGTATAAGAGCGGTTCTTCGCCCGGGCAAATCGGATGAAGTCGCCGCGCACTTTGGCGCGCGTTGTCTGCGGCGGTGTGGACATGGCCCTCTGCACCGCGTCCTCTTCCACAACCCGCTCCACCAGCCCGCGGGATTCCATCAGATAATAGAGGCCTCTCGTGCGTTTCACATCATGGAATTGAAGATCCAGCAGAAAGACGCGCGGATCGTCCCAACCGCAGCCTTTCCTGTCGATATAGGATTGAATCAAATGGCGCTTGGTAATCCAGTCGATTTCACGCACCAGCTGCATCGGGTCGTCCTCGAGTTTGTCAAGGATCGCCGCCCAACGCTTCCAGACGTCATCCAGAATAGGATCATGGTCCTGTTGGGCCAGGTACTCTTCAGCCCGATCGAGATAGACCCGTTGAATTTCGACCGCAGTCATCTGCCGCCCGTCGTCGAGCTTGACTTTGCGCTTCACCGTTGGATCGCGGGAAATCTCACGGATCGCCTTGACGGGATCTTCCAATTCCATCCCGTGCACGGAAAATCCTTCCTCGATCATCGAGAGCACGAGCGTCGCGGTTCCGACTTTCAGATACGTCACCAGCTCCGACATGTTGGAATCTCCGACGATGATATGCAGCCGCCGGTAGCGTTCGGCGTCGGCGTGCGGCTCATCGCGGGTATTGATGATACTCCGGGACGACGTCGTCGATGAGGACGTTTTTTCATGAATGTGCTGGGCCCGCTGTGAAATGAAAAACTGGGGCTTTCCCGAAACCTTGAGCACCTTCCCTGCGCCGCTGTAGACCTGACGCGTCACAAAAAATGGAATGAGCTGCTCGGTCACCTTCCAAAAATCCACGTCACGGCGCATGAGAAAGTTCTCGTGACATCCATACGTATTGCCCAAAGAATCGGTGTTGTTCTTGAAGATGTAGATTTCCCCCGACAGTCCTTCCTCGCGCAACCGTTCTTCAGCCGCCGGCAAACAGGCTTCCAACAGACGCTCCCCCGCCTTGTCATGGACCACGAGATCCAGAATGTTGTCGCATTCCGGCGTCGAATATTCGGGATGGCAGCCGGTGTCTTGATAAAACCGCGCCCCATTAACCAGAAAGGCGTTGGAAGGCCAGCTATTGGGAATCAGGCCCTCGAAGATATAGCCGAGCACCTTTTCCATCGGCAGGTAAATCCGGCCGTTCGGCGAAAAGATGAGGCCGTATTCATTCTCGAGACCGAAAATGCGCTGCTTCATGGGACCGGGAGACGGCATAGAAGGAGAATACACGGCCTCCCGCCCATCTTCAACAGAAGCTGAGGATTCGTCAGGGGAGAGCTTACGCGAGGAACTGCTTGGTTTCAGCGGAGCTGTATCGGCGGAATTTGCGATTGTCCCTCGTGCGATCCAGCACCGCCACTTCGAGGCTTTCGAGTGAAAGCTTTTGGTTGCCCGTCTGCTCAAGCGCCACGATGGAGAGGTTCAGCGCAGTCTTGAGATCTGGCGGCTTCGCCGGAACCTTCTCCTTGAGAGCGGCCTGAACGGCCTCGGATTTGCCGCCGATCACGGCGAACTGCTTTTCGTCAATGATGCTGCCGTCGAAGGAGATGCGATACATCTCGTTGGTGTGCCCGTTGTGGCCGATCTGGACGACGAGGATCTCGACCTCAAGCGGTTTCATCTCCTGACTAAAAATCGTCCCGAGACTTTGAGAATAGCCGTTGGCGAGCGACCGGGCCGTTACATCCTCGCGGCTGTACATGAAGCCCTTGAGATCCGCATGCCGGATGCCGGCCTTACGCAAATTCTCAAACTCGCTGTACTTGCCCGCTCCTGCAAAGGCAATGTTGTCATAGATTTCAGAAATCTTGTGAAGACTGGCGCTCGGATTTTCCGCGGCCAGCAGAATGCCGTTGACATATTCCATGGCGATGATCGACCGGCCCTTGGCGATGCCTTTCTTGGCATATTCCGCCTTGTCCTGCATCATCTGCTCGGGCGAGACGTAGTAGGGCATCGGCATCGTTATCGTTCCTTCGCACCGCGGCTGAGGAGCAGTTCGTCGTAGATCGCGCGAATCTGGGTTTCCGCCACGTCGGTAATGCCCGTGCCGTTGACAATCTTCGCCGTGGGATAGATCCCACGCACCAGATCGGGTCCTCCAGTCCCGACATCATCGTCGGCGGCGTTGTACAACGCCAGGAGGGCCAACTTGAGGGCATCGGGTTCGGACATGATCTTTTTGAAATGTTCGCGCATGGTGTTGCGGGCATCCTTGCCCCCTGAGCCGATTGCATGATAATCGGACTCTTCGTAGCGCCCGCCGGCCAAATCATACTTGAAAATCCGGCCTTCACTACGTTTCAGATCATAGCCCACATAGAGCGGCATCACGACCAACCCTTGAAACACCATCGGCAGATTCGCCTTGACCATTTGACCGAGCTTGTTCGCCTTTCCTTCGCAGGAGAGCTGCATGCCTTCCAGCTTCTCGTAGTGTTCAAGTTCGGTTTGGAACAGCCTGGCCATCTCGATGCAGGGTCCGGCCGCACCGGCGATCGCCATGGCGGAGTAGTCGTCGATCTTGAAGACTTTTTCGATGCGGCGCTCGGCGATCTGAAATCCCTCGGTGGCGCGTCGGTCGCCGGCGATGACGACGCCTCCTTGATACTTGACCGCCAGCACGGTCGTCGCGTGAGGCACGGCCATGGGCTGGAGAGGTCGCACCGGGTCGTGCGGCGCCGACGGAACATCTGGCACGCGTCGGCCGCCCGGTGTCAGTTCGGGATGCTGCCTGGTCAGGAAACTGAAGAAACTTGCGTCGTCGTGATTGGGAAGGAAGGGAAGCTTCATTAGGCTTTCAGCTTGGACAGCAAGGCCTCCGCCGTATCCGATTGGTCGAGCAACTCCGCCGTCAGCGATTCGGTGCCGCGCAGCGGGTCCATCAGCGGTACTTTTTTGATGGTGGTGTTGCCGACGTCGAAGAGCACAGAGGTCCAGCTGGCTCCGTAGATGGACTTGGAAAACTTGCCGATGCACCGACCACGGAAGTAAGCGCGCGTGCCGGACGGCGGCGTGAACTCCGCCCTGGCCACCTCAACATCCTGCACGACGCGCTCGATGAGATGGCTGCGCTCGAGCGTGTGATACAATCCCCTCTCCGGTCTGATGTCGTGATACTGCAGATCCATCAGCCGCACCCGAGGATCATTCCATCCACAGCCCTTGCGGTCCATGTACGACTCGATCATGTGGCGTTTGGCCGCCCAGTCCAACTCCTCAGCCAGCAGCCGAGGATCCGTCTCAAGTTTGTCGAGCACGTCTTCCCAACGTACCAAAATGTCTTTGGTGACCTGGTCCAGTTCATGACAGGCGTAAAAGTCCATGGCCGCTTTGAGATACGCCCGTTGAATCTCCACGGCGGTCGTCGGTCTTCCGTCCGCCAGCTTCAGCGTGCCTTTCATGGTCAAATCACGGGACACCTGCTTGATGCCGAGGACCGGGTCATCGAGCTCGATTTCCGGAACGTCGACGCCGGCCTCGAGAAGGTCGAGCACGATGCCGAGAGTTCCCACCTTGAGATACGTCGACAACTCGGCCATGTTCGCGTCGCCGACGATGACGTGAAGGCGCCGGTATTTGCCGTAATCGGCATGCGGCTCATCGCGCGAGTTCACGATCGGACGCTTGACCATCGTGTTGAGATCGACCAGACACTCGAAAAAGTCGGCACGCTGTGAAATCTGGAACTCCGTGAAATTCGTCTGATTTTCAGCGCCGACTTTCCCGGCCCCGGCATAGATCAGTCTCGTGACGAAGAACGGCGCAAGCGTTTTGACGATGCGTTCAAACGGCACCGACCGGGACAGCATGTAGTTCTCGTGGTAGCCGTAGCTGTTGCCTTTGCCGTCGGAGTTGTTTTTATAGAGGACGAACTGGTCGCGGCCCCGCAAACGAGTCATGTGGTCGAGGCATTGGGCGAGAATGCGCTCGCTGATGCGCTCATAGGCCACCAACTCCCGCGGATTCGTGCATTCAGGCGTGGAATATTCCGGATGCGCGCCGTCCACGTAGAGACGACCGCCATTGGCCAAGACCTTGTTCAGCTGACGATTATAGTCGGGGTTCGGCCGTTCCCGTTCTCCCTCGACCTCAAATCCCCTGGCATCGAGCAGCGGATTTTCGTTCTCATAGTC
>DASUXH010000086.1:0-3197 GCA_036378015.1 Nitrospira sp.
GAATCGATCGTAGTCGCCGGCCATCCAGGTGGCTTTGAGACGCTCCTTCAACTGATTGACTTCCGGTGTCGTTGCCGCGATCGTCATAAGTCCCTCCTTTGTGAGTTCTCGCGCATGTCGCATGCGCAGACTATAGGGCAGAACCTTGCGGAGCGGCTTAGCCGGGAGTCTGGTTCTCTTGACACGGGCGTGCTAGGCTGCGGGGCGGTTGACCGGCCGTCCGGGATTTTTTGCCGGCCGTCTGTCGGTTGGCTGTGGATTGACGGAGCCTTCCATGGATGTGTTGTCCGAAGTCCTTGAAACCGTCCGGCTGGACGGCGCGATGTACTACAACGGTGAATTTTCCGCGCCCTGGTGCGTCCGCACTCCGCGCTCGAGCGTGCTGGCGCCGTATCTTTCGGACGGAAGGCGCCACGTCATCATTTTTCATTTGTTGACGGAGGGGCAAGGCTACGCGCGCCTCGAAGGCGATGGGCAGGCGGTTTCTCTCAGTGCCGGAGATATCGTCATCGTCCCGCATGGAGATCCCCATTTCCTCGGAAACGGCCCGTCGGTCACACCGATGGACAACTCCCGCGAATTGGAACGAGTGTTATCGCTTGGGTTGAAACTCTGCCGCATGGGCGGAGGCGGCGAACTCACCAAGTTCATCTGCGGCTACATGGCCTGCGAACCGCAACTGAGCAGCGTATTCCTTGGCGCTCTCCCGCCTCTGATCAAGATCAATATTCGCAACGGGCCCGCAGGACAATGGCTGGAAAATTCACTTCGCTATTCGGTGGACAATTCGGACGCGTCGGGTCCCGGGGGGAAGGCCGTGCTCGCTAAATTGTCGGAAGTTCTGTTTGTTGAAACCCTCCGGCGATACATCGAACTTCTGCCGCGCGAAGAGACGGGATGGCTGGCGGGTGTGCGCGATCCGGACATCGGGAAGGCGCTCGCGCTCCTGCACCAAAAACCCGCGCATCCCTGGACGATCGCATCGCTGGGAAGTGAAATCGGCGTCTCGCGCTCGGTACTGGCCGAACGGTTCCGCCGTTATCTCGCCGAAAGTCCCATGGCCTACCTTGCACACTGGCGCCTCCAACTCGGCGCGCAGTTGCTCAAAACTACGAGCCGCAGCGTGGCGGACATCGCCGCCGAAGTCGGCTACGAATCTGAACCCTCCTTCAATCGCGCGTTCAAACGGCAATTCAGCCTCCCGCCGGCCCGCTTCAGAAGCGAAATGCGGGCGGCCCGCCGCACCGCCGTCCCGCAGAAACCGTCGAAGCGCCGCCTCGCCGTCACAAGCCGCTGAACGCATGTCCGTCGCCCGGGCCCTCCGTTCCTTGACAGCGCGGAAGACGACCCGTATGCTCCAACTTGCCTGTTCCGTCTCCACGGCTTCTAGCCTGCGGGAGGGACGTTGATGCCGTTGTCCGGTGGACGTCCGCGTTCGGCGCAGTCCTGCGCCTTCCCTCTGCTTATTGCCCTCCTCCTCATCGTGATTTGGCCGACGCGTTCCACTTGTTCCGCTGAAACGCTCGTGACCGTCGCGGCTTATGACGGCGTCATCAATCCGGTGGCCGCCGAATACCTGCATGATGCATTGGCGTCCGCCGAAGCGGACAAGGCGCAGGCGGTGGTGATCGCGCTCAATACGCCGGGTGGCTTGGATAGCTCCATGCGGCTGATCATTAAGGACATCATGGCGTCGGCGGTTCCGGTGGTCGTCTATGTGTGGCCGTCCAGCGGGCGGGCCGCGTCCGCAGGCGTCTTTCTCGCCATGGCCGCGCATGTGGCCGCGATGTCTCCGGGGACGAACATCGGCGCCGCGCATCCGGTCAATCTGGGCGGCGGTGACATGGATAAGACGATGAAGGACAAGGTTGAAAACGATTCCGTTGCCTATATCAAATCCCTTGCCCAGCAACGAGGCCGAAACGCCGCTTGGGCGGAGGACGCGGTGCGCAAGAGTGTCTCGATCACGGAGCGGGAAGCGCTCAAACTGAACGTGGTCGATCTCGTCGCCGAGGATGTTCAAGCGCTGTTGAAGCAATTGGACGGACGCAAAGTCCGTTTGCCCTCCGGTCCGACGGTCATGAAAACCGCGGGCGCCGTGCTTCGCGAATTTCCCATGGGACTGCGTCTGGAGTGGTTGAAGACCATCAGTGATCCCAATATCGCCTACCTGCTGATGACGATCGGCACGATCGGCATCATTGCCGAACTCTATAGCCCTGGGGCGATTCTTCCGGGCATCGTCGGCGCCATTAGCTTGATCCTCGCGTTCTATGCGTTCCAATCCCTGCCGGTAAATTACGCCGGCATGCTCCTCTTTTTGCTGGGCATCGTGTTTTTTGTGCTGGAAGCGAGCGTCACGAGCTACGGCCTGCTGGCCATCGGGGGCGTGATTTCGATGCTGATCGGTTCGCTGATGCTGATCAAGAGTGACGCGGAGTTTTTCCAGATCTCGTGGGCCGTGATTCTGCCAATCATCACGCTCGCCTCGGCGTTCACATTGTTGGTCGTCGGCACCGGCCTCAACGCCCTCCATCGACGACCCGCCACAGGCCGCGAGGAAATGGTGGGGTTGTTGGGCGTCGCGAGAACGGCGCTCGCGCCCGACGGCCAACTGGCCGTCCGCGGCGAGTTGTGGGAAGCGGTCAGCGAGCAGCCGGTCTCCGCCGGCGAACAAGTCGAAGTGACCGCGGTCGACGGCTTACGCTTGCGCGTCAAACCTCACCTCAAAAAGAAAGAGGTCGGAGCATGAACCTCGCGAGTCCGTTTGCCTTGCTATTCCTGGGACTGGTGTTGGTCCTCATGGGCTTCAATGTCCTGCGGGAATACGAGCGCGCCGTCATCTTCCGATGGGGCCGGCTGGCGCGCGGCCTGGTCGGGGGCAACGGGCCGGGCGTCGTCATCATCATCCCTTTTATCGATAAGCTGGTGCGCGTCAGCTTGCGCACCGTCGCGATGGATGTCCCGCCGCAGGACGTAATTACGCGGGACAACGTGACGGTCAAGGTCAATGCGGTCATCTATTTCCGTGTCGTCGATCCGGAGCGGGCCATCGTCCAGGTCGAGGATTATCTCTATGCCACCTCGATGATGTCTCAGACGACGCTGCGCAGCGTGCTGGGACAGAGCCAGCTGGACGACCTGCTGTCGAAACGCGAGCAGATCAACGCCGAACTCCAGCGAATCATCGACCAGCA
>DASUXH010000087.1:0-4670 GCA_036378015.1 Nitrospira sp.
GGTTGCCTTCACTAATTCGAATTTCGGTGACTCTTTTGCACCTACGCGCGCCGTCACCAATTGCACGAGGTCTTCGACCGTCTTCAAATTTTCTCTCGCAAGCTGTGCGTCTTGCTGCGCGAGAAGCAACTGGAAAAATGCCCCCTTTACCTCGGCAATGACGACCACTTTGGTATCCTCCATCCCGGCGAGGGCGCTAGCCACCCCCGCATCGGCCGCTCGCTGTCGAGCGGCTCGCTTGCCTAGCCATTCCAGCGGTTGCTCGACCGTAACCGTGTGTTCGATGATCGAGACACCCGTACTCGGGTCACGAATCGAGCCACGGCCGGCTGATCCACTGATTACGGGATTCAGATAGGCTCCCGCGACGGCACGCTGCCCCTCGCTCTGCTCCACCATCCCCTGGGCCATAGCAAGCGTTGGGTTGCGATTGAGGGCCAATTCAATCACGTCATTGAGCTTGAATACGGGAGTACCTGTACTGGCAGAAGTTGACTGTCCAGAGAAAATGCTTTCGAGAAGCCAGAGAATGCCAATAAGGCAAAGTGTTCGGTATTGCATGAGACCCCTCCCCATTACCCGCATGACTGGGCATGGCTGCGTCTTGACCACCGCTATGTGTATGGCTAATCGAGAGTGATCAGACGCTGAGGGGAGGGTGGAAAAGAAATACGACGAAAGTCGGCACATGCAGAGAAGGACTCAAGCTCACACCATCTGAAAGTAGGGAAAGGGGTTCAGGAGCAGGAAGCGATACGGACTGGAACACAAAATGACATGGACATCCATCATCTGTCACGCCCCCATCCGGGGATGGAGCATGATCCACAGCAGCCACGAGAGCTGCCAAAGATGCCGCTTGCCACTCACCGAGACAAGTCAGACCAGTCAATTGGACCCCAAGCAAAAGCATGAGGCCGATAAGTATCATCTTTGAGGTTGGGGTTTTATCCACGGTAGCACTATAGCATAGCCATAGGCGCAAAGCCGCCAATTCATCCTTAAGGCAACACTTCCAGGCCGTTCAATCTCTGAGGTCAAGGCTTGGGCATCTAGGTACCCACTGGAGGCGAATCTCCGGCAAGCAACCAAAGATGTCGTCACTGAAGCGGTGGCGGTACTGAACGTTCAACCTTGTTCGGAACCCAACGAAGCGAAGCCTATCAGCGGCTTTTCTTGGGCATCGATCTTTGATCTGTTGCTGTAGCTGCTTGAAAGCTCTTTTCACTCCAAGTATATTCGAGAGCGTCCAGGGGATGGAGTCCCCCGTATAACCGCCCATGGCCGGGCTGATGACTCCTACGGTGCTGCCTTCTAACCGTAGGATTGTCGCGCGGTGTCGGCAACCGGTCTGAAGCAGCATGACCGTCGGCCGGGGAGGACTCCTCGATGGAATCGATCTTTACCACAGCGACTCTGTGGCTCGCTCTCGCCGTCCTTTCTGCTCTCCTTGCTTCCTCTCTCCGGACTTCCGTCGCACTCGTCGAAATCTGTGTGGGAGTCGCTGCCGCCGCCCTGGCAACCGCTCTTGGCTATCACGATCTCCTCCTCGCTGACTCGGAGTGGGTCCGCTTCCTTGCGGCGTCGGGCGCAGTGGTGTTGACGTTCCTCGCCGGCGCTGAACTCGATCCCGAGGCCGTCAAGGCAAAGCTGACCGAGGTCAGTATCGTCGGATTGGTAGGCTTCATGGCGCCGTTCCTTGGCTGCACGGCTGTGGCCTACTACGTGCTGGGGTGGGACGTGAACGCCAGTTGGCTCGCCGGCGTCGCACTCTCGACGACGTCCATGGCCGTCGTGTACGCCGTCATGTTTGAGACAGGCTTCAACAAGACGGAGTTTGGCAAAGGGATTCTCGGCTCGTGCTTCATCAACGACCTGGGGACCGTCATTGCGCTCGGTCTGCTCTTCGCCCCATTTACCCACAAGACCGTCGTGTTCATCGTCGTCAGTATTGCGGCACTCTTCTTCTTGCCGTACATCACCGCGTGGCTTACCAGACATTATGCGTATCGTACTGCGGCGATTAGAACGAAATGGGTCATTCTTGTGCTGTTCGGCTTGGGATCACTCGCCCTCTGGTCCGGGAGCGAAGCTGTCCTTCCCGCCTATATCGTCGGGATGGTGTTCGCGGGAAGTGCCGCCAAGGATATCCATTGGATGCGGCGGTTGCGAACTCTGACCGTTGGCTTTCTGACCCCCTTCTATTTCCTTCGAGCCGGCACCATGGTGTCCTTGTCTGCGCTGTTGGCAGCTCCATTGGTTTTTCTCGCCTTGCTTATGGGAAAAGTGCTTTCCAAGATCTTCGGCCTCTATCCATTCGTGAGCGCCTTTCGAAAAGATGCGAATGAGCGCTGGTACTACACGTTACTCATGTCGACGGGATTGACGTTCGGCACCATCTCGGCTCTCTACGGGCTCTCGCACGGATTGGTGACCCAGGAACAGTATTCGTTCCTGGTGGCGGCAGTCATCGCCAGCGCCGTGGTTCCCACCATGATTGCAGGACTGTGTTTTGTGCCCACTCATCTGATCCCCGACACCGATCAGTCGATACGGCCACGCCGCCTCAACGGATTGAGCGAAGAAGGCTAACGAGCACGTGCTCTCACCGTCGGAACGGGCGGAACGATAATCAGAACGGAAAGCCAAACTGTGCCCTTACGCCGGTCAGGCCGTCACCGAATCGGTAGCTGACACCGAGCCGCGGATTGTTGAAGATCCATAGCTTGGTTGGCGTGACGGAGCCAAAGTTGATCCCGAACTCGAACTGATTGAAGACCTCGAGCGGGCTCTCACCGGGCAGCGAAAACTTGGCCGAGGGGAAAAAGTAGTAGTAAATGAACGAGACCCCGACGTCGGGCACAAAACCTTTCACGTCAAAACCTAGCGGATGCCGAACTTCCAGGCCATTTTGGAGCGTCCCGAAGCTCGTGTGCGTGTTCTTGGACTGTCCCATCGTGGCATCCCCCGCCGCCGCCAGTTTATTCCCGACGCTCAGGAAGAAGTCGTCCAACTGAAACTCGAAGAGATTGCCGATTCCAGCCGCATACAGAAAGTCAAAACCTTCCTCTACGTGGACTTCTCCCCCTTGCGTACCCTCGACGGCGCCGGATCCATTGAACGTCCTGCCGAGGCCCGCTGCTACATACGGTTTGACCGTCCACCATCGCCGTATGGGAATTTGTAGCTCCGCCTGGGGCCGCGCAAACACAAAGTCCTCCGATGCGGTGACCTTGGGCCCGAACACACTGCTCTCGAAGGAGAAGTGTCCATAGCCCAGGTACGCGGTGAGCGCCAGCCGCCAGGCATCCTCTCCGGGCCCTAGCGCAAAGGTATGCTGCAGTGGGACGCGGAAGACATTGACCGAAAGTCCGCCGACATCATAAGACCCGAATCCGAACTGCACGGCGTAGGGGATGTTCACTTGGACGTTGAGCTGCTGGGCCGCCGCGTCCCTGGTGCACCCAGCGGACCCGGCCACCAGGAGGAGGCCACCGAGGAGCCAGTTACTGTCCCGCACCCACCACTTCCGTCTTCCATGCGATGGAAAGGATACGCCGTTCTTCAAATTAACACTCCAGATACACTCAGTTAATCCCGTCGCAACTCTCGCGGCCTATCTTTGTATCGTGGCATTGGAGATTTTTTAGACACCCAACGGCTATTCGTATGATTGTCACTGAGTTCATACCGATTTCTCCCTCTCGAAAGGGCAAGGGCAACTGGTTCCGCGTTGGTGGAATGTGTTTGCTGAGGCTGATGATTTTCACTCTCGGCAAGTTCTTGCCCGGGTCAATCTACCGGCCTCTACCTCCTCTCCCTCACAATCCCATGATCTCTCGAAAAAAGAGGGTCTTACTCACCATGAGCCTGGTCCATTCGCCCGAGTCTCGACCCGTTGCCCGTCATTTTTGATGCCTCGATATGCTAGGCCGCACGACCTCGTTGCGACGAAGTCTTGGTGATGCGTATGATTCACGAGGTGCGGCGAAGGTATTTGATACATGAAGGAACTGGCGATCATCTTCGTCTACGCATTCCTGCCAAGTTGTGCCGATCCTCCGATCTTTCCTCCAGAATTATTAGCCAACGTGGATCGCAATGTGACCTTCAAAATGGTGAACGCAAGTCCCAATTTCTACAAGGGAAGTACAATTGAATTCGGCGGGCAAATTGTAGCATCGAAGGTAGACGGGCAGAATATACACATTCTGGTGCGAGAACTGCCCATTCGCACAGAACCCGTCTATGGACCATCGAATACAGGGAAGTCGCAAGGACTGTTTGTCGTGGCTTATCAGGGAGAAATGACCGGCCAAGACCTCCAAGAAGGGAACATGCTTATCGCCATAGGAACGTTGCTTGGGGCGGTGCCTGAAACTATTACAGACCTGCAAGCGAGAAGAGCAACTGTGCAGGCTGAATGTGTCCACATTTGGAGGACTCAGGGGCATCAGATTGACGATTTCCCCTGGCTTCCTACTGCGAGATATTGGCCCCTTGTTCAACAGACCTTCTGTGTGAACACACCGGCAACCCTCTTGAAACTTTTATAAGACTCGGGATCCAGCATCCTCTCATGAATGAGAGCGGTTGTAGCTGTTTCACGAAACGCAAATCCCGTTTCGCCGTCTCGAGCTTTCCATCGACTCTTCACAAGTTTAGGACTG
>DASUXH010000088.1:0-3222 GCA_036378015.1 Nitrospira sp.
CTTGAGTGTTTCACCGTGGCGTTCTCGGAACGAGACGCCAATCCGCAGCTGTTCGAGGTACTGGTCCAAGGTCTTCCCGCCGAGGTCGATTTTCCTTGAGTCAAAGAACTGCCGGACGTCCCGTTCGAGCTCGGGTTTGCATAATCCCGTGATGCCGCCGCACATACGCCTGAGCCCCTGTTTGGGAAACCGCCGGTCCAGGGCATCCCAGTTCGTCTTGACGAAGCGCCAGCCCAGCTCGCGACCGTACACGTTGTGCATGACCGCGCTGACCATGAAGGGTGCGTCCTGAACACGGATTTCGCCGTCGAGGGTCTTCGCCAATGTCCGGTCGAGGAGGACCGGCTGCCGGAACTGCGCCAAGGCAAACAGGTAGCGGCGCTCTTCTTGCGGTGTCGCAGCCGTTTTGAAGCGCGCGGCAAACTCGTCGTAACGAGCCGCATCTCCGGTGAATGCCTGGATCGCTACGAGAGCGGGAAGAAGATTCGGGTCGACCGCTGCAGCGGCCTTGCGGGCGGTGGCATACAATTCTGCGGCGCGTGCCTGCGTCTGCGCGTCGTTGCCCAGCCGCCCCAATGCGCCGATCAGTTCACTTCTGAGTTGCTTGGTCAACTCGCTTTCACCCGGTTGCGGCGTCCATCCTACCGCGGCGGTCGCCGGACGGACTCTTATCTGTACGAACGCTTCAAGCAGGGGACGATCAGATGGATCGATGATCCGGTTGAGAAAAGCAAGCGAATCAATCAATACGGCCCAGACATTTTTATCCCGTTCCGTTGTGAATCGGGCGGTGAGGTCCAGATACGCAGGCAACGGCATCAAGCCGGCGACCGTTGACGCCCAGGCGTCATTAACGAGATTGAAACGTTCGATCGGAGCGAGTGTTTCCAGGTCCTCAAGCAGTCGTTCAAGGAGGAGAGGACCATAGTGGACCCGGTAAAATCCGTGCCCGCCTTCGTTGGCGACCACGAACCGGGTTCCCTCCGGACAGGCGAGGCGCTCCTCATCCCGCACGAGTAAGAGCCGTCGCGTTTCCGTCTTTTCTCCAGCCTGGATCCGCAATTGGACCGGCACCTGCCAGAAACCCGCGGCGGCGTTGGGGAGATACGTAAAGCGCTGTTGTGTCAAGAGAAGTTCCGACTCGGTCAACTCCGCCGATACTATCGGATAGCCGGGCTGGAAGATCCAGCCGTCCATCAAAGCGGGCACTTCCTGACGCGCGGCGTTTCCCAGAGAAATCCAGAGATCCTTCGTATCGGCGTTGCCATAGGCGTGGCTTCGAAGATAATTCCGAACTCCATCGCGAAAGACGGTGGGGCCGATGTGCTGCTCGAGCATGCGAAGAACCGAGGCGCCCTTCTCATAGGTCAAGACATCGAACATGGCCTCGGCGTCCTTCGGGGCCCGCACGGGGTATTCAATCGGACGCGTACTGTGCAATCCGTCGACCGACAAGGCCGCCGCCCGGGCCACGCCGAACGTATCCCAGCGCTTCCATTCGGGTTTCCAGGCATCGACCGCGAGCATTTCCATGAACGTGGCGAAGGCTTCATTCAACCACAGCCCGTTCCACCACGACATCGTTACGAGATCTCCGAACCACATGTGCGCGTTCTCATGGGCGACGACGTCGGCCACCCGTTCGAGTTCACCGTGCGTCGCGCTCCGTGGATCGACCAGCAAAGCGGTTTCGCGGAAGGTGATGGCGCCGAGATTTTCCATTGCACCGGAGGCAAAGTCCGGGATGGCCAACAGGTCCAGTTTGTCGGCCGGATAAGGAATGTCGTAATAGCGCTCGAAAAATTGCAACGACGCCGTCGCGATCTCTTGACCAAAAGGCGTGAGGTGCTTCTTGCCTGGAACCGTCCATAACCGGAGCGGCGTCTTGCCGACCAACGTCAGATCACTGGCTTCCATCCGGCCGACCACGAATGCGACCAGGTAAGTGGACATTTTCATGGTGTCGGCGAACCGGACGACCTTCTTCCCGCGCTCCTGCGTTTCGGAAAGGACCGCGCTGTTGGAGACCGCCGTGAGAGCGGAATCGATGACCAGCGTCGTAGAAAATACCGCCTTGAAATCCGGTTCATCCCAACAGGGAAACGCCCGCCGTGCGTCGGTGGCTTCGAACTGCGTCGCCGCGAGAGGCTGTGCCTTCCCGTCCCGGTCCTTGTAGGTGCTCCTATAAAATCCTCGAAGCTTGTCGTTGAGCGTGCCGCGAAACCCGATATGCAGTCGCCACTCGCCCGGGATCAATGGTCGACCGACCGTCAGTGTGCATCGCTGCAGCGGCTCGTCGAGGGTTATAGAAGCCGGCTGCCGTTGTCCGGCTGCGTCTTCGACGACGGCGCTCTCGATGGCCAATTCAAGCGCGTTGCAGACAATGACGTCGGTCGGCCGATCCACCGTAGCGACAATCATGACATGGCCATGAAAGACGGCACCGGACAGGTCCGGTTCCAGCCGCAGTTCGTATCTGACAGGGCGCACGTGTCGCGGCAGGCGAAACGGATCGTCGGCAGTCGGAGAAAGCTGGTTCATGTGTTCACCGTTGGTTGTTTCTATGTCAGCGTGGACGATGGCCTGAAGGGAGCGTAGCGTGATGAGTGGAGCGGCCAAGAAGATTGCCAGACTCTTCCCGAGGCGGTACAGCGTCTCACGTCTCTCTATCGACCATTCATGTGCGTTTGACGTTGTGCGTCTCCGTTCCATGGGGCGTTCCCACGATCAAGACGTCCGTTCGATCGACGAACAAACCGGTCTCGACCACGCCGGGAATGTAATTCAAAGCGATTTCCAATTCCTGCGGCTGGTCGATTGCCGCGAGATGCACATCCAGAATCACGTGGCCGGATTCCGTGCGAAACGGCGTGCCGTCGCGCTCGCGAAGAACGACGCGACTTTGGGTGAGCACCTCGATTTGCCTTGCGGTGCTGCCCCAGCCGAACGGCACTACTTCGACGGGCAGCGGGAACGTGCCTCCGAGGACGGCCACGCGTTTCGTGTAATCGACCAGGACGACGAATTGTTTCGCGGACGCGGCGACGATTTTTTCCTTCAGGAGGGCGCCCCCACCCCCTTTGATGAGGTTGAATGACGGATCAACTTGGTCGGCGCCGTCCAAGGCGACGTCGATCTTCCAGCGGGGTTCGTGATCGATCAAGGTGATTCCCAGGCGCGCCGCAAGAGACGCCGTTTCCTGAGAAGTGCACACCCCGCGAA
>DASUXH010000089.1:0-3269 GCA_036378015.1 Nitrospira sp.
CGAACAGTGCTCGCCGTCGCGCGGCACGACCGCATCGGCTCAGCAGTACGGTGCCCGAGCCCCGGCACAAGTCGTATGCGGCATCCCATTCCTCTCCTTAAGAATCGGGCTTCCTGCTTCGGCCCCTGGTGAAAGCCCGCGCTACGGCGAAGGCGGGTGGGCGAGTAAGAAAAGACCGGCCGGAGTCAGCGCCACCCGTTGTACAATCAATTCATCGGTCTCCTCAGAAGGTGTGTAGCACGAAGAACGAAGGTATGCCATGCCGTTGGAAGATGATTTTTGCGACATTATTAAGAAGGCACGCACGGGACTCAAGCTCTCGGTAGGAGAGGTCTCGCGGCTAACGGGATTGCCAGGGGCGGACATCACGGCGTTGGAACGCGGTGACCAACTGCACGACCGCTCGGAACTCCGCGCCCTCGCCGGCGCGCTTGGACTGCGTCTGAACTGCCTGGAAGACGTTGTGGTGAACAAATGGCTCCCACGGGCGCTGCCGCAGATGCCCGGGATTGAGACCGTGCAGGGGGAGATCAGCGGCTACGCGGTGAAGGGCTACATTGTCTATGATGCCGGCGAAGCCGTGTTCGTCGATACGGCTTACAATGCGGAGCGGATGCTTGAAATTCTGGATGCTCACCGCTTGCGCCTGGTTGCCATCTGTCTCACCCACGGCCATGCGGACCATGCGGAAGGTATACAACAAATCTTGAAGCGATGGCCCGTGTCTGTCTACCTCGGTCCTGAAGACCTCACGCTGCTTCATTGGAAACCTTCCGAGCAACAGCTTGCACCGCCTACTCATGGACGAAGTATCCGAGTCGGCGGCCTGGACATCCGTTGCTCCGCCACCCCGGGACATACGCCGGGGGGGATTTGTTATCATGTGGACATGCCATGGGGACCTGTGTCGTTCGTCGGCGATACGCTGTTCGCCGGGTCCATAGGCAGGTCCAATCCGGCGCAGCTCTATCATACTCATCTCGAGTCGGTCCGTCGGCAGGTTATGACATTGCCGTCGGGATGTGTGCTGCTGCCGGGACATGGTCCGGGCACGACGGTGCAGGAAGAACTGGAGCATAACCCCTTTTACACCACGCAGTAGATCCGAACGCTGCAGGCAGGCCCAATGAACCCGATGGGCGAGCGAACACTTTCCGGTAGAACGGACGGCAGCCAGATCCCGTCCGAGGAAGTCGAATCGGAGAAGCCCTCTGAGGAAGCAGAGGAGGAAGAAGAAGAATCAACCTTCTCGCGATGGACCTTGCCGCTCTTGTTGTTTGCGCTGACCGTCTTCACCACCTTATGGGCCGGCGCCTATCAAGCCTACAACGGGACCATTCGAGGGCCCGTGGCCTTTCTTCGGGAGCATCCCGAGATGCTGCCGAAGGGCATTCCGTTCGCCGGTACGTTGCTCTTCATCCTCCTCACGCATGAATTCGGCCACTTTCTCCTTTCGAAGATCCACCGGGTGCCGGCGTCTCTGCCGCTGTTCATTCCTGGGCCTCCTCATTTTATTGGGACGTTTGGTGCCATCATCCGAATGCGGGGGCCTATTCTGAACAGGCGGGCACTCTTCGACATTGGGGTGGCCGGTCCGCTGGCCGGGTTTGCGGTCGCCGTTCTGGCGTTGATCGTCGGGCTCTATCTGTCCACCGTCGTGGACCGAACGTCGACCTTCGGTTTACAGCTGGGCGAGCCGCTGCTGCTCAAGTTTATGGCGTGGATGATCATCGGACCCTTGCCGGTCCAAGCGGACGTGCTGCTGCATCCAGTTGCGTTCGCGGCCTGGTTTGGACTCTTCGTCACATCCCTGAACCTGATTCCCATCGGCCAACTCGATGGAGGACACGTGGCGTATGCCTTGTGGGGAAATCGGCAGCGAACGATGGCCTTCGCCGTCATTCCGATGTTGATCCTCTTGGGATTCGTCGGGTGGCCCGGATGGTTCATCTGGGCGTTCATGGCCGGTGTGTGGGGTCTCGCCCATCCGCCCGTCGTCGATCCGCACATCCCGCTTGGACGAGGTAGAGTCCTGGTCGGGTGGATCGCATTCGCCGTTTTTGTGCTGACCTTTGCGCCGGTTCCTTTCTCCTTTCACTAGATAGATCATCAGCCCGGCTGCGCGCTTGAAATGTCATCGCTTCTGGTGCAGACTCCTTTCGCTCGCTCGTAGCTGCGAAACAAGGCCCTTCGATGTTGGCGCTTGCCCACTTGCGTTCCCCCGTCTTGATCATCGGGCTTCTCTGCTTTTTCGTTATCCCCATCGACGCTCTCGGCGCTCAAAGCGACGGACGCTTTACCCTCGTGATGAACGGGGCCGCTGTGAAAGACAATCAGACCGGATTGATCTGGGAACAGGAACCGGACAGGGAGCATGACGTCTGGAGCCGGTCTAACGAACGATGTGCGGCCAAAGACGTCGGCGGAGAAAAGGGATGGCGAGGCCCCTCGGTTGAAGAGCTCAAGACCTTGATCGATCCTGGGCAGCGTGATCCGGCGCTTCCGCCCGGCCACCCCTTCTCGAACATCAAATCGGAAATCTATTGGACGAGTACGCCTGATCCTAAAGACGATATCGTCGCCTGGCAGGTGAGCTTCTTCAGCGGTGAACCGGTGACGGATCAAAAATCAGGCACGCGCCGGATGTGGTGCGTGTTGTCTGTTCCTTCGAAATAAGGGTTTTTCTCCCGCTTAGTCTGGTCTTTCCCGATCCCGCTTCCCTTTCCAGATATTCACCAATGCCGAGAGCTTGGCGTGTGATGATTGATGCTCGTCGGCAAGTGTTTCCAGAAAGTCGGAGAGCCGCGTGGCTTTCAACACCGTGTAGAATGTCAGACCGATGGCAAGAACCAGGATGATTGAAAAGTAAATAAACCGTGTGAGGGGCGGCTCATCGGTCACCAGAAACAAGTTCATGCCCCAAAATCCAGTTGTGGCCACCCCGATCAATCCCATCGTGGCGACCACAGTGAGCCGCACCATGGTCTCGCCTTGGCGACGCAGCGCCTCGCTGTCGAGATATTGGCTCATGTCTTCAAGCTCCGATCGGAGTTCCTCGTACAAGCGATCCGTCCCCAGGTGGTCGCTGATCATCCGGTAAAGTTCCTTCACCTGCCCATGATCCGAAACCTGATGCGACCAATAGCGGTGGCTGAAACGCAAAAAGACGCCCAGCGTCTGCCGAATGACGGCTCGGAACTGCCGCACTGAGTCGCGCTTCGTAATATCCAAGTTGTTCATCGCGTCTACCAGACGGTCAGCCAGCATCA
>DASUXH010000090.1:0-4304 GCA_036378015.1 Nitrospira sp.
GCGGACATGCTTTCGGCGGAGGAAAACGAAGTAAAAAGCGTGCACATTAAAAGAGCCCGCCTCCCTTTCGGAAAGCGGGCTCCTCTCTTGGATTTGGCAATGTTTCCATTGCCGTTTTCTAAGATGATCTCATCATATCAAGCCCCTCCGAGGAAGGGCCTGGGAAAATGACCACAACGTGCCACAAAAACCTCCAGTGCTTCACTCCTGCCCGATTTCATAAATCAGAATGACCGTCGCGTCCACCTTGATCTCGCCCGAGAAGACAGGTGTCTCCGCGCCTCCACCCTCCATGGCCATCATGGACCGGGCCATTTTAGGGACCGGCCTGACTACATGGCTTTCTTCACTGGCGTTAAGCAGGCGCATCAATTTCACCTTCAACACCTCGCTGAGTGCCGACGCCTTCTCACGGGCCTTGGCCGCTGCCTGTTTGAGAGCTGCCAACTTTGCCTGCTGCTCGTCCCGAACCCCCCAATGCAGCCCCTGGAACTGATTCGCCCCGGCGGTAATGGAGTCTTCGATCACCGAGCCCACTTTATCGAGGTTGCGTACTTCAACCGTGATGGAGGTGCTCATAATGTAGCCGGTGATCTCCGGCGGCCCACCCGCGCCTTCCGTACGTTTAGGCGGTTGCTTGTATTGTGGAGATACACTGTAGGAGGCAGTCTGTATGCGTTCGTTTTCGATCTGCAAACCTCGCAATCGCTCCACGACCCTGTTCATGATGAGCCGGTTTTGTCCTTGGAGTTCCGCGACGGTTTTGCCCGCTGTTTCGATTCCCAACGTCACAAAGGCTGTATCCGGAGCAAGCATAATCTGGCCCTGCCCCGTGACCGTCAGCGCCGGCTTTTGTAAAGCATCGTCATGCGCGGCAACGGTGATCGGGACAATGAGCAGTGACAGGAGCAATATCAACCTCAACATGCAAGCCTCTCTTTCATATAGACCATCAAAGCGCCTCCTCGTCTCACTTAAAATACTCAATCGTCCGCTCAGTCACCTCGGATGGTGTGTCCATGGATGAGCGCTCTTCGAGCGCTCCGATCCGGAGTGTCGTCTTTTTTGTCCAGTTGCCGCGCTCGTCATATTCATACGTCGATTTGGCGTCCAGCGACGGATCCAAGCGATTGTTGAACTGTTCAGTGATGAGCCGGCCTCGTTCGTCATATTGATACGTCGTCCTGTTGCCGGACGTCGCATCCGGCATCACCTCGACCTGCTCGCCGATTCGTCCCTGGTGATCGTACCGGTACTGCGTCGTCCACTGCAGCAGACCATTTTTGTAAATCAGAACTGTCTTCGGACGTCCCTGGCCATCGTACTCGTAGACCCGCCTGCCAAGCGAACGGAACTGATATGTGAGCTGTTCATGCAACCGCCCGTCGGGCTGGTATGCAAAAAGATGCAGCGACGAAAACGTCCCGCACATGTGATAAGCGGCTTCCGCTCGTTGTCGACCGACGGCATCATAGGCATACCGGCGCGAGAGATATGGCGGACCGTCTTGATCCTGACCCATCTCCCGTATTCGCTGCCGCTTGTTGTTATACACGTAGATGAATCTGCGGGCTTGCGTCGGCGCGTCGGGATCATCAGCTGGAGGGGCGAGGCGGCTGTCGGTTTCCAGCAGAACGCCTGCACGATCATATGTTCTCACGGTCGTGCTTCCGCCGGTATTCGTCGTCATGTGCCGTACCGGTCCAATGAGGCCGTCCTTTGTGCGGTCAGTCTCCTCTGAGAATGTGGCTCCCGCCCCGAGCGTCAGGGCCCATACCAATACGACCGAACCGCGCCATCGCGCGTCGTATCGTGAATTCATGAGAGCCTCATGCTTCGTCGACGCAGATTATGTAAGCATCACGGCTTCTGTAATAACGCGAAGGACCCTCTATAGGGACCCTTGAGAGAAAGAGAAATCGTCCATTATGATGACGGCAACCCATCATAACAGCAAGAGCGGCCGGTTGAGTTCATGGACGTTGCGGTCGGCGCTGACGAGCCATGGCGGCCTACGCAACTCTCAGCCGCCAGAGACGAAAACAGCACACAATCAGCGAACGGCGCATGACATTCCCCAGAGCGGCACAACATCGCCTTACAAGAGTTTTCCTTCCAGTTTGTCTGCTCCTCTTACCAACGGCGGAGGCCGCTGTCCCTGCAAAAGAGGGCATGCGGCCGTTGCGAGTCATCACCTTTAACCTGCTGCACGACGGCGCTGCCTCTGGATTCTTCGATGGCCGAACCCGTCTCGAAGAACGGTTGGATATAGCCATTCGAGAACTGAAGGCGCTGGATCCCGACATCGTGGCGGTTCAGGAAGCATCGGACAGCCGCAGGCACGGCAACGTGCCGGAACGCCTTGCGAAGGCGCTCGGCTTTTATGTCGTGTTCGAGCCGGCCACTCAACACGTCTTCGGCCTGCGCCCGCTTGATTGGCTGATCATTGGCATAATGGGCTTTAAGGAGGGCTCGGCGATTCTCAGCCGATTTCCCATCAACACGTCCCACGTCCACGAGCTTCCGCGCTGCAGGAAATGGCTAGAACCACGCATCATATTGGAGGCGGCTATTGAAACGACCTGGGGACCGCTGCAAGTATTTTCTGCACACACCGGCCGTGGCGATGAATGTCAGATGGAACGGGTCGGCGAGATCGTGCGAGGTCATGTCGGCTCTGGTCCTTCCCTCTTGATGGGCGACTTCAACACTCAGGAAACCTCGAACGCGCTCACGACCTTGAGGAGCGAAGCAGGTTTCATTGACGTTTTTCGCGTGGCGAACCCCGAGACGAACGGACCAACGGTGTGGCAGCGGATTGAGTCGTCAGAACCGACGGTCTCACGGCGAGTGGATTTCATTTTGCTGCTGAACGGCCGAGAGTCGACCACCTCCATCCGTACCAGCCGCATCGTGTTCAATCGTCCGGGACACTTGACGGACGGGACTGTCCTCTGGCCGTCGGATCATTACGGCGTTCTTGCCGAAATCGAGATCGTTCCCACTCGCCGGTAGACCCCGGTGTCTGGAGAGGGTCGATGCGAGTTATCGGGGTAGAATAACTCCATGGCGCTGTCTCCTTTAGTGCGATTCGGCACTTCTACCTGGACGTATGAAGGATGGAGGGGCGAAGTCTATAAACACATCTATCCCAAAGGCCGGTTCTAACAAGATTGCCTCGCCGAATACGCACGCTACGAGCATGAAGGGGCGCCGCTCTTCCGCACGGTCGGCTTCGACTTCAGCTTTTACGGCCCTCCAAGCACAAAACAACTCGAGCATTATGCGTCGTTGCTTCCGGAGGGTTTTGAAGCCTGTGCGAAGGTGTGGGAGGAAATCACGATTCCCCTGTTTCCTCCGGGGCTCCGCTATCGCAGCAAGGCGGGACCCAATCCGCGCTTTCTCGATGCGGACTACTTTCTCGAACAAGTGTTGGCGCCGTTCGAGCAGGCATTTAAAACGCACGCGGGCCCTTTCATCTTCGAATTTCAGCGGACGGGTCTGGACCCGGCGTTATTTCTTCCGAGGCTCGATCGGTTCCTTGGCCGTCTACCAACAACGTTCAAGTACGCCGTCGAGGTCAGAAATCCCGCGGTTCTGGGGCCCGAATACCGGCGCGTGCTCGAACTGCACGGCGTCAGTCATGTCTACAACCATCTCTACGGAATGCCGACGCTTGATCAGCAGCACGACAAGCTTGGGCAGGAGTTCACCGCCTCCTTTATCCTCCTGCGCTTGCTCACGCCCCGCGACAAGAAGTATCACGAGGCGGTGAAAGCCTATGCGCCCTACGACAAACTCGTCAGGCCGCTTCCCGACATGCGCGAGGCCGCAGTTCGGCTCGTTGTCCAAGCGGTCGAAGAACACCGACGCGCGTATGTGCTCGTGAACAATCGCAGCGAAGGTCATGCGCCGGGCACCGTGAAAGCCATTCATGACATGCTGGTGCGCCACGAGGCTGTCACTGACGCCGGGTGAGCCAAGTGCGCTCGGCAGACATCTCCTTCGAGGGTCAGGTGAGGAGTTAGAACGCGAAGAACGGGCCCTTCCCGAGGCTACTATCCTGTCCCTCGATGCCTACGAACACCGTTCGGCCGAGGAAAAACGGCAGGCCCCAGTCGAATGTCGAGAAATTTCCAGCAAGGTTGTTGAATGTAGAGTTGCGTGTGTCGACAAGGCTTTGAGTGTTTGCCACCTGAAACGGCACTACCGCCTGCCCACGAAATCCGGAGAGGGTCGCCGACAAGCCAACAGGGTTGGACGGACAATAAAAAGCGTCCAAAGGCATGGAACAGGCGGCGAAG
>DASUXH010000091.1:0-3425 GCA_036378015.1 Nitrospira sp.
GCAGTGGCTTCTCCCTCGATGGTGGGATTGGTCGCGAGAATGACCTCTTGAACCCCGCCGAGTTTCACGCGGTCGATCAACTCTTCAGCACGGATATCCGATGGGCCGACCCCATCGAGAGGAGAAAGGGCGCCGAGCAAAACGTGATACAGCCCACGGTAGGCGCCGGCCCGTTCGACGGCATACAGCGTACTGGGTTCCTCCACGACCAGGATTCGGCTCTGGTCGCGTTTCGGGTCAAGACAATATTCACACAACTCTCCTTCGGCGATATTCCGGCATTGACGGCAAAATGAGAGGCCGTCTTTCACCGCGCGAATGGCATCGGCCAGCCGCAAGGCCTCGTCCCGTTCGGCCTTCAACAAATGAAAGGCAAGGCGTTGCGCCGTTTTTTGCCCGATGCCCGGCAGCCGGACCAATTCTCTCACCAGGCGAGCCAGCAAACCTTGTTGGTCAACCGCCATGGAAAGTTTTCTAGAAGAGTCCGGGAATGTTCATGCCGCCCGTCACGGATTTCATTTGATCGGCCATCATTTGGCGGGCCTTCTTCAATGCATCGTTCGCCGCCGCCAGCACGAGGTCCTGCAACATGTCGACATCCCCGCTTTTGACCGCCTCCGGATTGATGACGACACTCACGATCTCCATGCCGCCGTTGGCAGTGACGCTGACCATCCCACCGCCGGCGGTACCGGTCACGGTTTTCGTGGCCGCTTCTTCCTGCAGTTTGGCCATTTGCGCTTGCATGGCCTGAGCCTGCTTCATGAGGTTGGCCATGTTGCCCAAGGGGTTTTTCATTCCTGCACCTCTTGTTGATTCGAAACCGTTCTGACATCGGCGAGTTCGGCTCCGAATATCTCAAGAGCCTGCTTGACGACCGGATGCGCCTTCGCCCGCTCAAAGAGCACGAGCTTCTGTTCCTGTTCTTTTGCCGCCCTCACCTGCGCCATCGTAAGACCGGGTGGATCCGTCTCCGTCAACTCGACGATGCGGACCCGGACCAGCTGACTGCTCATCCGTTCACACAACGCGGTCAGCGCCTGGATGTTGTCGGGTTTCTCGAGCATGGCCCGCGCCACGGTGGCCTGCTTGGCAAAGCCGATGGTCACCGTGTTTCCCTCGATCGAGACCAACCGCCCCATTTCGAGAAACGGGGCGATGTTGGGAAAGTTGTGACCGACTTCTTCTTGAAACCGGTCCCAATTCAGGGTCACGGCCTTGGGCGGCACGGTTCCGGCCGTCGGAGTTTCGCCGGAACGCGTCACCGGTCGTGGCGTCGGCAGCGGCGCCGTCGCGGCGGCATTCCCGTCAGGTTTAGACGATATGCGCGCTGGTCCGCCCGTGGAAGGGGCGGTCGAAGGTGGCGCCACGGCGGAACTCACGGGGCGCGAAGGCGGCGCCTTCTCGGACCGGACAGCAGCCGATTGCGTTGGTCCCGATGACGCCGTGCGGGCCGGCTGTTCGGGAACGGGCGCCTCCTGCTTGAGCAGCCGAGTGGCCTTGACTGCCGCCGTTTCCAAAACAAATCGTGGATGGGCGCTGAATCGCAGTGCGTCCTCGGCCTGGGTGAAGAGGGCAAACAACTGTTGAATGTGCTCCGGCGTGAGGGAACCCTTATCGGCCGCAAGTTGGGCAAGGTCGTCGGCGGAGGCTTGTATGAGTGCAGACCACTCCTGGGGGGAAGTGACCGATACCACCAGCAGGTTGCGCAGGTACTCGACCACGTCGGCACAGTAGGCGCGCAGGTCGTGCCCTCCCTCGATCAGTTGAGACAGGGTGTGAAGGGCCGCCGCGCTGTTCTGAGCAGTAATGGCTTGGATAAGTGCCCGCAGCAGTTCCTGTGGCACCGCGCCCAAAAGGGCTTCCAGATCGGCATGGACGATCGCCTTGCCGCCAAAGGCCACTGCCTGGTCAAGCAGACTCAGACCGTCCCGCATACTGCCTTCGCTGGCCCGGGCCAAGACGGCGAGGCTCCGCTCTTCGATTGAGATGCCATCCTGTTCGGCCACGTGGCGCAGCCGGGCGGTGATCTCCGCCTTTCCGATCCGGCGGAAATTATAGTGCTGGCAACGGGAAAGGATCGTGGCAGGAATCTTGTGGATCTCCGTCGTGGCGAAGATGAACACGACATGGGAGGGAGGCTCTTCAAGCGTTTTGAGCAACGCGTTAAAGGCGGAATTCGATAGCATGTGGACTTCGTCGATGATGTAGACGCGATAGGCGCCCTTGAAGGGTGTGAATTTGACATTTTCTCTGATCTCGCGAACGTCGTCCACGCTCGTGTTCGATGCGCCGTCGATTTCCATCACATCCACGGAATGGCCTTGGGCGATCTCCGTGCAACTGACGCATGTCCCGCAAGGCATGCCGGTCGGACCCTGCTCGCAGTTCAGCGCCTTGGCAAGGAGGCGCGCGACGGTTGTTTTTCCCACCCCTCGTGTCCCCGAAAACAGATACGCCTGCGCAATACGCTTCGTCGTCATGGCGTTGACCAGTGTTTGGACGACGTGCGGCTGGCCGATCACATCATCGAATGTCCCGGGGCGATATTTTCTGGCAGAAACTTGGTAATCCATAGTTGGCGTTCTCTCACATGGCAGGATGTTCAAACAGGCTATCCAACAAGGCCGCAGGGACTGAGACCTCCGAGGCGTACGTTTTCGTGTACGTCGAGGATGGCGAAGGCCCGAGAACGATGTTGGGAGCCTGTTTCAACATCCTGAAAAGCGGGGCTAGGTGATCCTGCGGCACCCAAAACTATCTGCTTACCGTTGCTTCCTTCCGGACCTGGCGGGGTTCACAGGGTTCTGTTGCACAGGGCCCAGCCCCTTTTCAGGCTGCTGAAAATGTCCTCCAGCTTCGTTCTCAGTCGCTTCGGGACACCTCTTCGTCTCAACATCAAACACTAAAGGCGTTTATCCCGTCGCCACAATCAATAAGGCTCCGGGTCGAGCAAGCCTATTCTAACTTGAATCACACTTAAGGTGTCTATCCGCCCAACGTCTCGGTCGTCACTTGAGGTGTCTACCGATCGCCAAGATCATTGTAATGGCGCCCGGTACGAGCGAGCTTGGGGTGGCGGAGAGGGTGGGCATTCGAAGTCGCGCTCGCCAGATGCTCGCGCTCCTACTGAGGGGGCCAGCCCCCTCGTATACTCCCCATGAAGGGGACATATCCCCTTCAAATCCCCTGTTCGAATCCCACCTTCTCCGCACCGAACACGTTCAGTTTGGCGGAGAGGGTGGGATTCGAACCCACGGTCCCGTTGCCGAGACGCATGCTTTCCAAGCATGTCGATTCGTCCACTCTCGCACCTCTCCGCATCTCTCATCGGGGAAGGGGCATCTTAGCATGCCGGATTTTGGAGCATCAAGGCGACGACGGCTTGTACGGATACGACGCGCCTTATTTTTTGGTAGGCGGGC